>CAXSEW010000049.1:0-13744 GCA_964236185.1 uncultured Nakamurella sp.
CCTCCGAATCCAGGTTCGCCTCCACCCCGTCGGGCAGGTTGTGCGCGGCGAAGGCCGCCCAGGCGATCTCGCCGATCGCCATCGACGTGTCGGTGCCCCGGACGGTGAACTTGCCGGCGGTGAACTCGATGTCGTCTTCCGAGGCCTCCATCAGATGCGCCGCGATGACCTTTGCCTTGGCGACGACCTTCTGGGCGGCCTTGACGACCGCGACGCCGCCCACCACCAGCGAGCGGGACCCGTAGGTGTCCATGCCGCGCGGCGAGGACTGGGTGTCGCCGTGGATCACCTCGACGCTCTCGAACGGCACGCCCAGCTGGTCGGCGACGATCTGCGACCAGGCGGTGTCGTGGCCCTGCCCGTGCGGGGTGGTACCGGTGATCACCTCGACGCCGCCGGTGGGCAACATCCGGATCGATGCCGACTCCCAGCCGCCGGCTGCGTAGTCCAGCGAGCCGAGCACCCGTGAGGGCGCCAGCCCGCACATCTCGGTGAACGTGGAAATCCCGATGCCGAGCTGCACCGTGTCGCCGGACTCCCTGCGCCGCAGCTGCTCTGCCCGCAGCGCATCGTAGGAGAACAGCTCCATCGCCTGCGCGGTCGCGGCCTCGTAGTTGCCGGAGTCGTAGGTCAGGCCGGCGATGGTGGTGAACGGGAACTCCTCGTGGGTGATCCAGTTCTTCTTGCGCAGGTCCATCGGTTCCATGCCGAGCTCGACGGCCAGCTCGTCCATCATCCGCTCGACGCCGAACGTCGCCTCCGGCCGGCCCGCGCCGCGGTAGGCGTCGGTCAGCGTCTTGTTGGTGAAGACGTTGGTGCAGGTGAACCGGTAGGCGGGAATCTTGTAGATGGCGTTGAACATGAAGGCCCCGAGGATCGGCACACCCGGGCCGACGGTGCCGAGGTAGGCGCCCATGTCCGCCAGCAGGTCGACGTCGAAGCCGGTGATGGTGCCGTCCCGCCGGGCGGACATCCGGAGCCGCTGGATCTGGTCGCGGCCGTGGTGCGCCGACATCAGCGACTCGGACCGCGTCTCGGTGTACTTCAGCGGCTTGTTCAGCTTCCGGGCCGCCAGTAAGGTGACCACCTCTTCCGGCGTCAGCTGCAGCTTGCCGCCGAACCCGCCCCCGACGTCGGGCGCGATCACCCGCAACTTGTGCTCGGGGATGCCTTGGGAGAGTGCGATCAGCACCCGCATCACATGCGGGATCTGCGTCGCGGACCACATGGTGATCTGCTCCGACGTGGGATCGACGACGGTGGACCGCGGCTCCATGAAGGCGGGGATGACCCGCTGCTGGCGGAACACCCGCTCCACCACGACCTGGTCGGGGTCGCTCTCGGCCGCGGCCAGCGCCTCGACGACGTTGCCGCCGGTGCCGGCGGCGGCGGAATCGAAGGCCCAGACGGCGTTCTGATTGGTGCCCAGCTCCGGGTGGACCAGCGGCGAGCCCTCGGCGAGCGCGGCTTCCATGTCCAGGACGACGGGCAGCGGCTCGTAGTCGACCTCGATCAGCTCGACCGCATCGACGGCCTCGGCCTTGGTGCGGGCGACGACAACGGCGACGATCTCTCCGGCGCAGTGGACGGCGTCCACGACGATCGGCAACCGGACCGGTGACTTCATGTCGGCGGTGATCGGCCAGGCGCAGGGCAGTCCGCCCTGCTCCGGGAAGTCCGCGCCGGTCCAGGCGGCGACGACGCCGGGCGAATCGACAGCTCCGGCTACCGAGATGGACGCGATGGTGGCGGAGGCGTAGGGAGACCGCAGGAACGCCAGGTGCAGCATCCCGTTCAGCACGATGTTGTCGGTCCAGCGGGTACGGCCGGTGATCAGGTGGGCGTCTTCCTTGCGGCGGCGCTCCTTCCCGACCTCGGTGGCCGGCGCCTCGGCCGGGGTGTCCAGGATGGCGGTCATCGCAGGCCTTCGCTCTCATCGGCGGGAGCCGCGCCGGCGGTGGCCAGCAGGCGCTCGGACGTTGCCTGCGGCGACATCTCCTTTGCCGCGGACTGCACGGCGGCCACGATGTTCTGGTAGCCGGTACAGCGACAGATGTTGCCCTCCAGCCCTTCCCGGATCTCGTGCTCCGTCGGATGCGGGTTCTCCTCGAGCAGCGAGATGGACTGCAGGATCATCCCCGGCGTGCAGAATCCGCACTGCAACGCGTGGCACTGGTGGAATGCCTTCTGCATCGGATGCAGCTCGGACCCCTTGGCCAGCCCCTCGATCGTGGTCACCTGCGCGCCGTCGGCCTGCACCGCCAGTACGGCGCAGGACTTCACGCTCCGGCCGTCCAGGTGAACGGTGCAGGCACCGCAATTGCTGGTGTCGCAACCGATGACGGTCCCTACCTTCCCCACCTTCTCGCGGAGGTATTGCACCAGCAACATCCTGGGCTCGACGTCGTCCGAGTAGCGGACTCCGTCCACCTTGATCGACAGGGCCGTCATTGGCTCTCCTTGAAACGCAGCTGTTGGGCAGAGGCGGTTTGTGACCGCGATCACGACGATCCCCCGAAGATCGACATCATGCAAGGGCAACCATGCGGGCTCCGCACATGCGGTGCCAGAAATCCTGTTACGGCTCGTCTGCGGCTCGGATCGATCAGGCCGTCCGCTGACCCACTTGCCCCTTGGCCAGCACCGCCCGGTCGGCCGCGGCCCGGCCGGCATTCCATCCGCGGGCGTCGACCTGCTTGGCCCGGCCCTGTGTGGTATCCGGGAACAGCCGGACGAACTCCGCCTCGACCGCTGCCGACTGCCGAGCCAGCACCGGTAGCAACTCCGCACCGCGCTGCGCGGACTCCTCCCGCTGCGCCCGCGACCCGGCGTCGGCCAGGCGTTCGCCGATGCGCTGGGCATACGCGAGCAGAAAGGCCCGCCGGAACGACGGCGACCGGTCGAGGCGGTGGCCGGCCGAGGTCACCGCGCCGGCCTCGGTCATCGACTTCGTCGCCTGCACCAGCAGCGAGGTGAACAGCATCTCCGCCAGCTCCAGATCGACCGGCAGCCCGACGATGGTCACGATCGCGTGTTCGGCGTCCCAGATCGCCTTGACCCGATTGACCCCGCCCACCGCGGCCAGCAGCTGCGCCTTCGCCTCCGCGTAGGGGTTGTCCACATGCACCCGCCGGGAGCGGATCTCGATGCCGTCGTCGGTGTCCGCCAGCAGCGCCTCGTCGATGGCATAGCGGGTCATCAGATCCTGCGCCTTCGCCGTGAAGGCGTCGGCTTCCTCGGCGAACGTGGTGGCCTCGGCCTTGGCCAGCAGGGCGCGGATGGTGGCCAGCTTCTTCGGGTCGTGACCGGCTGGCCCACCCGGTCCGGCCGACTGCGGCGCCGGCGCCGCCCGGCGGGTCGGCCAGCTGGACGGCGGCGGGGCGATGCGGTGCATGGGGTGGCGGTCGAGGAAGTGGGCAAGCAGCGTGGTGACGTCGTGCCACGCGTCCCAGGCGTTGGCGCGGAGCCATTCGTCGAACACCGTCCAGCCGTCTCGGGAGCCAACCCGGTCCAGCGGCACCTCGGTCAGCACGGCCAGTTGATCCAGCCAGTGCCGCGGAGCCCGGTCCGACGCCCGCTGCGCAACGGCATGGGCTGCGACGAGAACGGCGGTCGGCGGGACGAACCGGTTACCGAGCCGGGCCCGCACCACGTGTACGACATCGGCTGGCTGCCAACCGTTCTCGTACAGCCAGGAGAGTCGTTCCAGGAGCATCGAGGTCACCACCCGCTCGGCGACCGCCGGGTCGGCGCGACCAGTGGTCCCGGCGAAGACGACCAGGTCGCGCACCGCGTCGTCCAGCGCGCCCGGGTTCCCCACCGCCGCCGCGGCGGCGCGGATCAGCTGGACGGCCAGCTCCGTCGAGGACGGAGGAGGCGCCGCATCGCCGAGCGGATAGCGCTCGCCACCTGCGGCGGCCGCCGCAGTCGAGCCACCGGGCGGAGCTGCTCCATGCGCCGCGTCCGAGCGGGACGGTGCGGGCCGGGGCGCGGCAGCGGCGCGGGCCCGGCGCTTTGCGGCTCTGCGCTGCTGGTTGTTCTTCCCCATGCCGACAGTCTCCTGCAGTCCGCGGTTGCCCGACTCCGACCCACCGGCGAATGTGAATGGCGAACCGGCATGTGGACAAGGGACTGCTCCGGCAGATCTGGTGCGCTCCCCGTGCCAACGCCGCACTGACGGCCTGCGGAGTGGCGCCCGCAGTCGTCAGCGGCCGAACGACATCGACGACGGCGGTCGCGGCGAGGTGGTCCGTCCGCCAGTGTGCAGTGGCCGGTCGCAAGGACCGGGTGAGTGCACGCTCGCGCCGGATACCGCCGCCCCGGTCAGCCGCCGGCGGCTTGGACCATCGGCTCCCGGTGGATGGCGCCGTCCAGCGCAGAAAGCGGCTGCCCGCCGCCGTCCCAACGCCGGGCGATGATCTCCGCCGCGATGGACACGGCAGTCTCCTCCGGTGTGCGGGCGCCGAGGTCCAGACCGATCGGCGACGACAGCCGCGCGGCGTGCTCCGGCGGCACCCCCAGCTCGGACAATTTCCGCAGGCGGTCGGCGTGCGTCTGCCGGGACCCCATCGCGCCCACATAGGCGACCGGCAGCGACAACGCCAGTGCCAGCACCGGGATGTCGAACTTCGGGTCGTGGGTCAGCACGCAGATCACCGTCCGGTGATCCAGGGCGGCAGCCTCCGAGGCCAGATAGCGGTGCGGCCAGTCCACCACCACCTCATCGGCGTCGGGGAACCTCTTGGGCGTGGCGAACACCGGCCGGGCATCGCACACGGTGACCCGATAGCCCAGAAAGCTACCGACCTTCGCCACCGCAGCCGCAAAATCGATCGCACCGAAGACCAACATCCGCGGCGCCGGGGCGAAACTGGCGACGAACACCCGTAACCCCGCGCCCAGCCGTTCGCCGTCGGGTCCGTAGGTGAGGATGGCCGTCCGCCCGGCGGCCAGCAGGCCGCGGGCGTCGTCCGTGACAGCGTCGTCGACGCGGGACGAGCCGAGGCCACCGCTGCGGCGGTCGGACCAGATGACCAGGTGCCGGGCGAGCCGAGCCGTGCCCCCCTCGGCCGCGGGGACGGTGTCGATGACGGTGGCCAGCGCCACCGGCTCACCCGCGTCGATGGCCTCAGCCAGCTCCCCGAACTCCGGAAAGGTGGCCCGGGAAATCTGCTCGGTGAAGATGTCGATGATCCCGCCGCAGGTCAGACCCACCGCGAACGCGTCGTCGTCGGAGACGCCATACCGCTGCAGCACCGGGTCGGCGCCTTCGCGGATGGTAGTGGCCGATTCGTAGACGGCCCCCTCGACGCAACCGCCGGACACCGAGCCGACGGCCGTGCCGTCCGGGCCGACCAGCATCGAGGCGCCGGCGGGGCGGGGTGCTGAGCGATAGGTGCCGACCACGGTGCCGACGCCGACGGTTTCGCCGGCTTC
Source organism: uncultured Nakamurella sp. (assembly GCA_964236185.1). Taxonomy (GTDB): domain Bacteria; phylum Actinomycetota; class Actinomycetes; order Mycobacteriales; family Nakamurellaceae; genus Nakamurella. The sequence continues at coordinate 5,437 of CAXSEW010000049.1, forward strand.
CCACCATCGCCGCAGATCGGGGAGCACGTCACGCATCGCGGATGACCTCCAGCAGTTCTTCCAACGTCGCCAGTGAGTGCCCTGCGACGAAGGCGTCCAGATGTGGCAGCACTGCCACGATCCCAGTCTGCACCGGCAGATACCCGTCCTTGCCCTTGTGCGGGTTCACCCAGACCAGCTGCCGGCTGAGTCGCCGCAGCCGTTGCACCTGTTGCGCCAGCTGGTCGGTCGGGCCACGTTCCCAGCCGTCGGAGAACAGCACCACCACGGCCCCGCGGGCGGTGCCGCGCTGGCCCCAGCGGTCGGTGAAGGCCTGCAGCACCTCGCCCAGCCGGGTACCGCCGGAGAAATCGGGAATCACCTCGCCCGCAGCGCGGAGCGCGGCGTCGGGATCGGCGAGCCGCAGGGCGCGGGTGATCCGGGACAGCCGGGTGCCGATGGTGAACACCTCGACCGCCGTGGGTCGCTGCCGCACCAGGACGTGGGCGAACCGCAGCAGCGCCTCGGCGTAGGGGCCCATCGAGCCGGAGACGTCGACCAGCAGCACGATCCGGCGGGGCCGTCGGCCGTTGCGCCGACGCTGCAGCCGACCGGGTTCGCCACCGGTGGTCAGCATGGCGCGCACCGTCCGCCGGACGTCCACCGGCCCCCGCCGGGCGGCCCGGCGTCGGCGGGAGAGCCGCTGCGGGAGGCCAGGTCTGAGCAGCACCAACATTGCGGCGAGCTCATGGCGATCGGCAGCAGAGAGCGCGCCGAAATCACGGTGCCGCAATACCTCGGTCGCTGCGGCCTTGGCCAGGACGGGCGGCGGGTCGTCCGTCTCGTCCTCGCCGCCGTCGTCGTCGGTCGGTGACATCGACAGCACCGGCGCCGCCTGCGCCTGCCGCGCCCGGCGCGGACCAACCGGGGCGGTACGACCGGTGAAGTAGGCGTCGAACACCGCGTTGTAGATGGCGATGTCGTCGGGATTGCCGGCCAGCGTCAGCCGCCCCGCCCAGTAGACGCCAGCCGACTGCGTCACGTCCAAGACGGCCGTCGCGGACAGAAAGGTGGCAGCGCGCTCGGCGCCTACGGGCACGCCGGCCGCGCGCAGCGCCCAGGTGAAAGCGGTGAGCAGCACCGTCGCGTCACGGTCCGGGGCGCCGGGCGATGCGGGCGGTGCCGGCGCTCCGGTCGCAGCTGCAGCGATGGTCACGGCGATCAGGCCACCAGCGACGACAGCCCGGCGGCGACCACCCGGTCGGTGTCCTCGCGGTACTTCAGCACGGCGCCGAGGGTCATCGCAGCTGACTGCGGGTCCAGCTCGCGACAACCCAACGCCTGCAGCGCCATCGCCCAGTCGATCGATTCAGCCACGCCCGGCGGTTTGAGCAGGTCGGCATTGCGCAGCCGGCCGACCGCGGCAGCCACCTGGCCGGCGAGCTGGGCGGTGACGCCGGGCAGCCGGCGCCGCAGAATGGCGACCTCCCGCTCCAGCGACGGATGCTCCACCCAGTGGTAGAGGCACCGACGCTTGAGGGCGTCGTGCACCTCCCTGGTGCGATTGGAGGTGAGAATGACCAGCGGCGGTATTTCGGCGCGGATGCGGCCCAATTCGGGAATGGTGACCGCAAAATCGGAAAGAGCCTCCAGCAGGAATGCCTCGAATTCGTCATCGGCCCGGTCGATCTCATCGATCAGCAGCACCGAACCGGGCGTCCGGAGGGCCGTCAGGATGGGTCGGGCCACCAGGAACCGCTCGCTGTACAGCTCGTTCTCGACCCGATCCAGGTTGAACTCATTCGTCACCGCGGCGCCCACCTCGGCCGCCCGCAGGTGCAGCACCTGGCGCGGAAAGTCCCAGTCGTACAACGCCTGTGCCGCGTCGATGCCCTCGTAGCACTGCAAACGGATCAAGTCGACACCGCGGGCGCGGGCCAGCGCGGTGGCCAACGCGGTCTTGCCGACACCGGCCTCGCCCTCGAGCAGCAGAGGGCGGTGCAGGGCGTCGGCGAGGAACGCGGCGGTGGCGATGCCGTGGTCCGCCAGGTAGCCGGACTCCTCGAGTGCGGCACGCAGGCCGGCTGGATCGGTGAATTCACCTCGTACACCCGTCATCGCACCACTATGAACCATCCGCCCGAGCCGAAAGATTGTTCGGACCCGGTTACCCTGGGACGATGACAGCCACCGCTCTCGGTATACCGATGGTCGGGAGCCGGGGTGCCCGCGGCGAAGCGCCGACCGCCGAGCGCGGGCCGTCGCCGTACCTGGTGGACACCCACGGGCGGCGGGCGGTCGACCTGCGCGTCTCGCTGACCGACAAGTGCAACCTGCGGTGCACCTACTGCATGCCGGCCGAGGGCCTGGATTGGTTGCCCGGCCAGGAACTGCTCACCGACGCTGAACTGCTGCGGCTGATCACCATCTCCGTCGACCGGCTGGGCATCACCGAGGTCCGTTTCACCGGCGGGGAACCGCTGCTGCGCAAGGGGATCCTCGGCCTGGTGCAGGAGGTCGGACGACTCCCCCGGCGACCGGAGATGTCGTTGACGACCAACGGGATCGGCTTCGCCCGGCGAGCGGCGGACTTCGCCGCGGCCGGTCTGAACCGGGTGAACATCTCGCTGGACACGCTGCACCGCGACACCTTTGCCGCACTGACCCGGCGGGACCGGCACACCGACGTGCTGGCGGCCCTGGAAGGCGCGGTGGCTGCCGGGCTGGTGCCGGTCAAGATCAATGCGGTCCTGCTGCGCGGCGTCAACGACCACGAAGCCGCCGACATGCTGGCGTTCTCGGTGGCGCGCGGGTACCACCTGCGGTTCATCGAGCAGATGCCGCTGGACGCCGGTCACGAGTGGAACCGGACGTCGATGGTGACGGCCGACGAGATCCAGACCGCCCTGTCGGAGCGGTTCACCCTGACCCCGCACCGCGAGGCGAGGGCCGGTGCGCCTGCCGAACTCTTCGAGGTCGATGGCGGACCGGCGACGGTCGGCATCATCGCCTCCGTCACTCGGCCGTTCTGCGGCGACTGCGACCGGACCCGCCTGACCGCCGACGGCCAGATTCGCAACTGCCTGTTCGCCCGCGGCGAGACCGATCTGCGCGGGATGCTGCGCGGCGGCAGCACCGATGAGGAGATCGCCGACGCCTGGCGGGTGGCCATGTGGCGCAAGCTGCCCGGCCACGGCATCAACGACCCGTCCTTCTTGCAGCCGGACCGCCCGATGAGTGCGATCGGTGGCTGACGAGTCCCTGACCGTCGTCGTCCGATATTTTGCGGCGGCTCGGGCGGCTGCCGGGGTGCCCGAGGAGAAGTTGACGGTGACCACTCCGACAACGGTCGGCGCTGTGCTGCGGGCGGCGGTGGACCGGCACGGTGTCCGGCTCCAGCGGGTACTGGACCGCTGCTCGTACCTGTTGGAAGAGGTTGCCGTGCACGCAGGGACAACCGACACGACCACCGTGTCCGACGGTGACGTGCTGGATGTGCTGCCGCCGTTCGCCGGCGGGTGATCACTCCGGTCCCACCAGGGGTCGTACCGGTCGGAGACGTGCCGATCAGGGACGTATCAGAGTGGAGCCTTCGTGCTCCTGGCTAGGTCAGCCGTGGGACCCACCCAGCCGGCCCGAGCAATTTGCGTGTCCTTTACTCGGGGCCGCCCCGCCCCGGGCTACCGTTCGAGTGACAGGTCGCGGCCCGTCCCATGGGTGCACCCGGCATCCATGCCCCCACTGGAGGTCTTCGTGTCCCAACCCCCCGCCGGAGGGTACCCGCCTCCGGATCCGTCCCAGCCGGGCAGCTACCCGCCGCCTGGCCAGTACGGTCCACCGGCCGGATCCTCCCCAGCGCCGGCCGGCGGTTACCCGCCCCCGGCTGACCCGGCTGGCTACCAACCGCCGCCGGCCGGATACCAGCCGCCACCGCCCGGATATCAACCGCCACCGCCCGGATATACAGCGCCACCGCCCGGATACTCGCCCCCGCCCCCCGGCTACCAGCAGGACGGCGGATACCCGCCGCCGGCAGGTGGCTATCCGCCGCCGGCGCCCGGCTACCAGGGCGGGGCGCCTGCCTTCCCGCCGGCCGGTGGCAGCGGTAGTGCCGGCTTCGACATCTCCAAGCTCGGCACCGTCAGTCGCGGCATACTCGGCGCGTCTCTGTTGACCCTGATCGGTAGCTTCTTCAACTTCTGGAAGGTGAGCTCCACGTTCGTCTCCGGCGGATACAGCGGGTGGTCGCTGTGGTGGTGGATCCCGGTGGTCCTGGCCGTGGCCGTCGGCGTGGTCTACGCGCTGACGCTTTTCGGTCAGCTCAAGCCGGGTCAGGTGAAGCCCGAGTACCTGTTCTACGGTGCCGCCGCATCGTTCGTGCTCATGATCTTCGTGTTCATCCATACGCTCGTCTACGACGGCCCGTACGGCATCTTCGACGGCGGGGAGGGTCTTTCGTCGGGCCCTGGCTTCGGCGTCGTGTTCACGCTGATCGCAACCCTGGTGCTGACCTACTTCACCGCGGTGGCTGCGAAGAACGCCGGCGCCAAGCTGCCGTTCAAGGTGCCCGGACCGGCCCTGCACTGACGCCGTCCAGCTGACCGATGCGGGCCGTGAGCGATCCAGCTCACGGCCCGCAGTCGTGTCCCGGCACTGCAGATCCGTCCTCAGACTGCGGATCCGTCCTGGCAACACCGCGAACGTCCTGGCAGCCCGTTCATCGTCCACAGGTGTTGCCTGGATGACCCGCTCGTTGCCAGGACGGGCAGCCGGCCGTTACTCATCAGGCCGCTCGGCTCCGGTCTCGACAGAACGCGCTCAGGCGGATCCGACCCATTCGTCGGACCCGTCGCCGAACACCTGGCGCTTCCAGACCGGCAGCCGGCGCTTCACCTCGTCGACCAGGTCCGAGCAGGCCTGGAACGCCTCCCCGCGATGCGCGGCCGAGACCGAGGCGGCGAGGGCGACATCGCCGATCCCGAGCGCGCCGTACCGGTGGGTGACCGCGACCGCGATCACGCCCTCGCGGCCGGCGATGTCAGCCGCGACCTCCCCCACCACCGCCGCGGCGGAGGGATGCACCTGGTACTCCAACTCGGCGACGGAGCGGCCGTCGTCATGGTCGCGCACCACCCCGGAGAACGTCACGGTGGCGCCCGCGGCCGCATCCGACACGGCGGCGTCGTGCGCCGCGACGTCGAGCACCTCCGAGGTGACCGCCGCGATCACCACCCGACCGGCCATCAGACGCCGCCGCCGGGCTGGTGATCCCCGCCGGACAGCTGGTGCAGCGCATGGTCGAGCACCGGGTCCAGCACGCCGAGGCCGTCCCACACGCCGCCGCTGGAGCCGGGCAGGTTGACGATCAGCGTCCGGCCGGCCACCCCGGCGACCCCGCGGGAGAGCATCGCGGTCGGCACCGCGTCGCTGCCGGCACGGCGGATCGCGTCGGCCAGCCCGGGCACCTGGTAGTCGACGACGGCCGCGGTGGCCTCCGGCGTGCGGTCGGTCGGCGACAGGCCGGTGCCGCCGGAGGTCAGCACCACATCGGCGCCCACCGCCCGGCGTAGCTCGCCTTCCACCTGCGGGCCGTCCGCCACCACGATCGGCCCTTGCACGTCAAAACCCCTGTCCTGCAACCACTGCTTGATGATCGGTCCGGTGCGGTCGGCATAGACGCCGGTGGCCGCCCTGGTCGAGGCGATGATGACTACAGCGCTTGCCATCAGCGAGCCTCCGGACGGACCCAGGTACCGGTCTTGCCGCCGTCCTTGCGCTCCACCTGGACGGCGTCGAGCACAGCAGCCGGGTCGACCGCTTTGATCATGTCGTGCAGGGTCAGCCCGGCGACGGCCACGGCCGTCAGCGCTTCCATCTCGACCCCGGTGCGGTCGGTGGTCCGCACGGTGGCGGTGATGGCCACGGCCGAGTCGAGCAGCTCCAGGTCGAGTACCACCCCGGACAGCGCGATGGGGTGGCACAGCGGGATCAGGTCGGGGGTCCGCTTGGCGCCCATGATGCCGGCGATGCGGGCCGTGGCCAGCGCGTCCCCCTTGGGCAGCCCGGCGCGGCGCAGCAGGTCGATCACCTCGGCGGTCGTCCGGACGATGCCGGTGGCGACCGCGGACCGGACCGAGGGGGTCTTGTCGCCGACGTCGACCATCCGCGCCTGGCCGTGCTCGTCGGTGTGCGAGAAGCCTGGCGGGCCGGCGGTTGTCATGCTCCGGAGGTGGCGGCGGACTCCTTCGCCCCGCCGGCCACCTTCTCGCCGTCACGGGCGGCGGCCACCACCGCGCGGGCCACCGCCTTGGCCACCTTCTCGTCGAACACGCTGGGCACGATGTAGGAGGCGTTGAGCTGATCGGGCGCGACCACGTCGGAGATGGCCAGCGCGGCGGCGGTCAGCATCTCGTCGGTGATCACCCGGGCCTGCGCGTCCAGCAGACCCCGGAAAACGCCGGGGAACGCCAGCACGTTGTTGATCTGGTTCGGGAAGTCCGACCGCCCGGTAGCCACCACCGCGGCGTACTGCTGAGCTTCCAGCGGATCGATCTCCGGATCCGGGTTGGCCAGCGCGAAGACGATCGCGTCGCTGTTCATCCGCTCGATGTCGGCTCCCGTCAGGATGTTCGGCGCCGAGACGCCGATGAACACGTCGGCGCCGGCCATCGCGTCGTGGATGGATCCGGTCAACCCGTCGCGATTGGTCTTGCCGGCCACCTCGGCCAGGTTCGGGTCCATGCCGTCGCGTCCGACGTGCACGATGCCCTTGATGTCGACCGCGACGATGTCCGCCGGGCTCTGGTGCAGCAGCAGTCGGATGATCGCGTTGCCGGCCGCGCCGACTCCGGAGATGACGATCTTGCAGGTGCGGATGTTCTTCTTGACCACCCGCAGGGCGTTGCGCAGGGCGGCGACGACGACGATGGCGGTGCCGTGCTGGTCGTCGTGGAACACGGGGATGTCGAGCAGGTCGCGGAGCCGCCGCTCGATCTCGAAACAGCGGGGTGCGGCGATGTCCTCGAGGTTGATGCCGCCGTAGACCGGGGCAATCAGCTGCACCGTACGGATGATCTCCTCGGTGTCGGTGGTGTCCAGGCACACCGGCCAGGCGTCCACGCCGGCGAACTTCTTGAACAGCGCTGCTTTACCCTCCATCACCGGCAGCGCGGCGGCCGGCCCGATGTTGCCCAGCCCCAGCACGGCGGTGCCGTCGGTGACGACCGCGACGGTGTTGCGCTTGATGGTCAGCCGGCGCGCGTCCTCGGGGTTCTTGGCGATCGCCATGCAGACCCGGGCAACCCCTGGCGTGTAGGCGCGGGACAGGTCGTCGCGGTTGCGCAGCGGCACCTTGGAGGTGACCTCGATCTTGCCGCCGAGGTGGACCAGGAACGTCCGGTCGGACACCTTCCGGACGGATACGCCGGGCAGCGCGTTGACCGCGTCGGTCATCGCCTCGGCGTGGTCGGCGTCCGTCGCGTTGGCGGAGAGGTCGATGACCAGTTGGCCGGCGGTCGACTCGACCACGTCGAACGCGGTGATGACGCCGCCGGCCCGGCCGACCGCCGAGGTCAGATCACCGGCGGCCGAGGCGGACGGGGGCGCGGCGACGCGCATGGTGATCGAGTAACCCGGCCCTGGGATGGCCATCAGCTTCCACCTTCTGCGGAGAGGTAGGTCGGGACCGCGCCCGGGACCGGCGCGGCGGGGACCGAACGCAGCAGGAGTGCCCGCTGCGGCACCGATGAGGGTATCCCGCCCTGTCGGGCCGGTCCGACTGGCCGCGCGGCCGCCCGACCGCGACGTATCGCGCGAGTCACAGCTGGTCCGGGGTGTCCACGTCCCGGCCGCCGCCGATGTCACCGCACTCGAGGAGCACCGGCGGATGATTCTGCAGGTAGTTGCGAGCGCCCGCGTCATCGCTGGACCCGGCCAGCACGCCGGCGAAGTGATCGCGTCCGATCAGCACCGGATGGCCCGGCCGGCCGGCGTAGGCAGCCCGGGCGAGCACGGTCACGCCGTCGCGGCTCTGGCGGGCGTATCCGATCATCCGGTCGGCGACCTCGCGGGTGACGTCGGGAAGGTCCACCAGCATCACCAGTGCGGCGTCGAATCCTGAGTCCTGCAGGGCAGCCAGCCCGACTGCGAGAGAGGACCCCATACCGCTGGCGTGACGGGGGTTGCGCACGACCGGGGTGCCGGCGGGCAGCACGGCCGCGACCTGGTCAGCGGCCGCACCGATCACGACGAGTGACTCATCGCAGCCGGCGAGCACGTCCAGCGCCTTCCGCACCCAGAGGCCGGACCCGCTGTCCACCAACGCTTTCGG
>CAXSEW010000050.1:0-13602 GCA_964236185.1 uncultured Nakamurella sp.
CCGCGGCTGGCTCCGGGTGGCGGAGAACGATACGGATCGACGAGGATGCATGCTGGCCAAGGCCACGGCCGAATTGGCTTGGGAGGGCGACGCCATCGCCGGCCGGTCGCTTGCAGCGTACGAAAGCCTTCTTGACAGCTGCCGCCAAGTAGTTGCGCAGGCGCAGCGCGCCGGACACGTCGATCCAGCCGCTGACGCTGCGGTGCTCGGCGGGGTCATCGTCGCGACGCATCGCGGGCTCGAGGCGCTCGCGAAGGCCGGAGTTGACGCCAGGACCAGGAACCGCATCGCCGACGCCACTATCGATAACCTCGCACTCACGTGACTGATCGAAGTCGTCGTCCTAGAAGATCGCGGGCAACGCGTAGCTGACGCCCGCTACCGCAAAGAACTATGAAGTAGAGCCGCCCACAGACGACGCCGAACCGAACCCGCTGTCTGCCGTCGACACCAAGCTGCCCACTCGTAGATTAGGAAGAAGGATCGATCATGAGCACAGACGTCGCGATCATCGGTACCGGGAACGTTGGGGCGGCGCTCGCCCGCACCTTCGCCCGCCATGGCCGGCCCGCCGTCATTGCCAACACTCGTGGTCCCGACTCGTTCCGCGACCTGGCCCAAGAAGTCAAACCGTGGGTCCGGGCTACCACACTCGAGGACGCCCTCGATGCCGATGTGCTGGTGTTGGCCATACCGTTTCTTGCCACCGAGACGCTCGGTGCCCTGAAGTCTTCGTGGCGTGGGCACATCGTCGTCGACGCGACCAACGCGTTCCTGGTGCCCGATTCAGAGGCCATGCTCGGCGGAAGGTTGTCGACGGAGGTCGTCGCCGGCTACTTCCCTGAAGCGTCCGTGGCCAAGGCGTTCAACCAGTTGCCGGCGAACGTTCTGGAACGGCAGCTTCCTCCCGAACCCGGGAACAAGGTTGTCTTCGTAGCGTCGAACGACGCGACCGCGAGTGCAGTCGTCGCTCGCCTCGCCGCAGACATCGGGTTCGCACCGGTGGAGCTCGGGCGCGTCGACGAGGGCGGACGGTTGATCCAGGCGCGGAACGCGCTGGTCTTACGGCTGTTCGTTGAACAGCCCATGTTCTGAACCGGACGGTCAGTGCGGCCTGGCAGTACCGGACGCGACAGCTCATGTAGTCAGGTGGACCCGTGGTCGAACCGAGGATGCTCGCGACCATGGCCTCGGGGTGCTCCTCGGCAATCCGTTGCCCGGAATCTGGTATCGCGTCCACCGCCATGTCGTCGCCGAGCACTAGGCCGATCTCCTGCGCCGCGGCGGCGTGCGCCAGGACGACCTGTCAGTGCCGAAACGTACGTCGACATAGTGCGTCCGCACTCCAGTGTCGAGGTGCGCCGCGGCGGTCCATGCGGTGTTCCGGGTGCGGGTCATCAGGGGTTTGCGTTCTATGCCGCGCTGCGGGTACGCCGCTCATGCCGCGCAGCGCTCGGTCCGTTCGGTGGAGGATCGATAACCGGAACGAGGCGCTGGTTGACTCATGGCGTGAGCGGATCCCGACCGGGCGCTGGTCCCTGGCCGAACGGCTCGGATGGCTCGCACTGGCGTGTTCCGTCTGGGATCAGCTCACCAGGATGCAGTCCACACCGGGTAGGTCATCGAAGCGGGCATTGCGGTCTCGGCGGTGCCGACCGCACCCGGTACCAGCGCGGTGATGTCCTCCACAACCGCCTGCAGCACCTCGGCTTCGGTCAACTCCGGCCGGTGCCAATCCATCGCCGTCCGAGCCCACACCGCGGCCGATGGACTATCTCGCCCAACGGCAGGCGCCTGGCGGCTCCCGTTTGTGAGATGAGCATTACCGCTGCCACCAGCCGACGGGTCGACAAGCCGTCGCTGTGCGGCGGGGATGAGTTGAAGATCGAATACCACGGTCATGTCAAAGTCCAGTCGACCAGATGACCCGAAAAAGGTGGATCTGGGCGTATACTTCAACTTCCGACGCCACGGCCAGCAACGAACGTTGCGGCGGTGCGCATCGGGCCCAGGCCGGCTGATGTCCCCAGCACTATCAAACTAACCCACAGTCGCCACTGGCGACAAAGGCAAACTATAAAACGACCGTGCGTGGTCCATCACTTCGAGCGCACGGCGGCTGCTGACAGCGCAGTTCCGGCAGCGAGCCCGAAAACCAACCCGACCAGCCAGGGCGTCGGCCGGGTGGTCCCCCGACTCGATGAGGTAGTGGGTTCTCTACGCCGGGGCGTTTTGACCGTCCTAGCTTAATCTGTTGCGGCCGCGGAGCTTCATCGGCTCAGATGCTCGCGCGTAGCAACCTGCGAGCTATCAGGACCGGTCGCGTCCGGCGAAGGTGTGCTCTCCTGGTCGCCAGATCTGCCAGCTCGGGTCATCGAGGAACCCACCGAGCATAGCTATGTCAGCACCGGAAAGGTCCGACTGGTCGGGGTTGATCGCGATTGACCCGATCGCGAACTCGAGCACGATCCCGCAATCGGGACGATCGTGAGCGCCTTCGACGTCGTGGCCGATGAAGGAGCAGATCAGATCGCGGTAGCCGGCGTCCCCGAAGGATCGTGCAGTCGTCTTGGTCACGATCTTGGGCCAGACGTAGGCGCTCAGCCGGGGGCCGTTGAACTCCAGCTGACAATAATCGCCGACGAAAATGACGGACGTGAGCGTCTCGCAGACCAGTCTGTCGACGAGTGGATTGCTCATGTGCCGAGTCCGGGGACGATGTCGTCGAGTGCGAAGTCCTCGGTCATGATCGACACATTACGGCCCCCGCCCGAAACCTTTGCTCGAGCGGTCAGCGACATCACGATGTTGTCGATACCGTCCAAGCGCCGCTGGCGCTTCTTCACGATCAACGGTTCGAACGTGCCGTCGCGATCCCGCGGCACCTCGATTACCACCAGCCGGATCTTGAGTGAACACCGTTTCGGACCGCGTGCCGTTGCGCGAGTTCTCCCCGTTGCGGCCGGCCGCGTCGTACTTGTCGTAGCCCAGGTGGTCGGAGTACCCCTCCAAAGCGGTCTCAATACTGTCTTGGTCAACCCGGTCAACAACCCACCAGGGCCGATCAGCTCTATCCCTTCAGAGCGCGCCTGCTCCGCCGAGGCTTGTGCGAACTGCTGCGTGTCGATCCGGCTCGAATCCATGGGATCGATCGTCTCTGTCATGGTCGTTCCTTCCAGCCAAGCTGCGCTCGGCGTGTCGGACACCAAGATCAGTTACACCGGAGCTAGTGACAGTCCCCCGCCGGCTGCACCCGCCGCCGCCGCCCCGAGGGGTCGGTCAAGCGACCGAGCACCCGCAGTTGCGGAGTTCTGAAGCAAACGGGCACACCCCAATACGGGGCGCCGTCTTTGGCCAGGGAGCGGTCGGTTGTAACACCCATTCGGGGTCGGCTCTTGTTGGTTAGCGTGATTCGATGAGTCTGAGCCGTGGGGTGTGGTGGGTTTCGGTCCGGTGGGCTAGCCAGGTGTGGAGGTCGTGGGCTGGCATGGGTCGGCTGATGTGGTAGCCCTGGGCGATGTCGCATCCGAGTTCGCGTAGTTCTGCGAGTCGTTCTTCGCGTTCGACCCCTTCGGCGACGACGCGGAGTCCGAGGTGTTTGCTGAGGCCGGCGATGCTGCGGATGAGGGTGCGGCTGTTGGTGGGGTCTGCGGCGTCGAGTCCGAGAACGAACGATCGGTCAATTTTGATTTCGGTGACGGGTAGTTGTTGGAGGTAGGCCAGGCTGGAGTGGCCGGTGCCGAAGTCGTCCAGGGACAGGCTCAGGCCGAGGTCGTTCAGCTCATGCAGCACGGGCAGAGTGTTCCGGGGGTCGCCCATGACGGTGCTTTCGGTAATTTCGATGATCAGCTGTGCGGGGTCGACCTTGTGGATGCGCAGCGCCTGGGCAACGTGTTGGGCTAGCTCCTTGTTTTCGATGTTGCGGGCGGAGAAGTTGACCGCGACGCTGGCTCGATGGCCTTGTGAGGTCCAAGCTGCACATTCGGCGAGCGCTTCGTTGAGGACCAGTGGCGTCAGTTCGTCGATCAGGCCGGTTGCTTCGGCGAGTGGGATGAAAAGATCGGGGCCGATGAATCCGAGTCGGGGGTGTTGCCAGCGGACGAGCGCCTCGACGCCCACGACGGTGTCGGTGAGCAGGTCGATTTTCGGTTGGTAATGGAGCAGGAATTGGGCGGGGTCGGTGCGCAGGGCGGTGCGTAGGTCGGCGAGCAGTTCCAGGCGCTCGGTGCGGATACGGTCCATCTCGGCGCTGTAGAGGGAAATTGGTATGCGTGCGGTTTTCGCCGCGTACATCGCCGTGTCGGCTTGGCGCAGCAGATCGTCGGTGGGGTTGCTGGTGAACGCCACCCCGATGCTGACTTGGACGTCGAGTCGCGCTTCGTCCAGATGATAGGGCTGCAGCAGGGAGTCCGCTATCTGTTGCGCTATGGCCAGAGCCTGTGCTTCGCCGCCGGGCAGCCAGGTGAGTAGCACGGCGAATTCGTCGCCGCCGAGCCGGGCGACGACCGCGCCGGCGGGAGTGTGGGACTGCAGCCGCTGGCCGACGATCTGCAGCAGTCGGTCCCCGACCGCGTGTCCCAAGGTGTCGTTGACCTCCTTGAATCCATCGAGGTCCATCAGCAATACGGCGACGCCCACGGACTCGGGTACGGGCTCGGTGATGGTGCGATGGATGCAATCGGCAAGGTGCGACCTGTTGTGCAGGCTGGTCAGTGAGTCGTGACTCGCGTCGTAGCTGAGCTTCTCGACCAGTTGGGTGCTTCGTAGGGCCACGGCCAGGTGCCCGGTCAGTGTTTGCAACAGGCTCACGTCGTCGTCGGTGAACGTTGTCGTATCGCCAAGCCGGTCGCATACCAGGACCAGGCCCGCTGTTTGCTGTGTTGCCGGGAGCGGGACGATGACGGCGTCCCGAAGGCCCCGCGTTTTCAGCCAGGCCCGGATTCCGCGGTTCTTGCTGTCCCGGGCCAGCAGTACCGGCTCGTCCTCGGTGCGGACCCGCAGGGTCAGCCAGTCGGACGAGTCGACCGGCTCTTGGGTGCTCTGCAGACCGGGATCGTCTGAAACCACCATTCGCAGTACAACATCGGCCTGTGTACTCGCCACCTCTTGGTGTTTGCCGGGGCTGGGGATCCCGGGCCGGAAGATGCGTAGTTCGGCGGTGCCGGCGTTCATCAGTGTGCGCATGCGCCTGAGCAGTTGTTCGATCAGCGCGTCGACGGATTCGGCGCCGACGCCGTCGGCGACGAAATTGTGCACCAACTCCAGGCTTTGATGTCGCCGGCGGGTCGAGACGTAACCGCGATATGCGATCGAGGCGATGACCGTGACCACGACGACCAGCTCGATTCCCAGAACACCCGCCCAGGCGACCAGCACAACGACCCCGGTCGCGAGCGCCGATGTCATCACGCTCATCGCCGACGCCGCGCCTAGAACACCCGCAACCTGCCGCCGGTCCATCAGTCCGCCGTGGATGCGGATGATCCACAGCACGAGCGCGCTCGTCGCCTGGTCCACCGTCAACACCACCAACAGGACGACGACGAAGGTACCCGCCCCCAGGTGGGCGTCCGATCCGATCAGAGCCCGGGCCAGGGCCGCGCTGACCGCGGTTTCAAACGCGAAGCTGGCGACGTTGAAAACGACCTTCTCCAGGTCGATCCGCTGCAGCAACAAGGCAGCTAAGGCGCCGACGACCCGGGCCGGGACCGCGGTGTGCGGCGGGGCGAGCAGGACCGCCAACATGACCGGCACGCCGGCGAGTGTTAACGAATGGGCCTGGCGGCGGAACTCCACATTCAGCAACGTGAACTCCGCCCCGAAGAACAGCAGACTCAACAACGCGCAGATCAGCACCTCCGGCAGGTTCAGCACCACGATGGGTCCTGAACCTGCCCGCCATGCCACCAGCGTGGCCAGGCCGCCGAGCACACCGGCCACGGCCAACGTCACCTGCGCAGGGCTGAACACCGGTCGGTGAATGTCGGAAGGTTTAGCCCCAGTCATCGGCGGACCAGCGCGACCCGGACCAGCGCGACCCGGACCAGTCGGCGTCGCTCCAACGGGACCCGGACCAGCGCGATCCGGACCAGTCGGCGTCGCTCCAACGGGACCCGGACCAGCGCGACCCGGACCAGCGCGCGGAGGTGGTGCTGTTACCGGTGGTGTCCCAGCCGTCGCCTGTCCAGGTGGCTCCCAGGTACTGCCCGCCCGACCAGGCCGTGAGATCGGACGATCCCTGCCACCAGGCGGCGGCGTTCCACGGATTGCCTTGGACGTCGATCTCGCCGGTCAGCGGGTTGCCGTCGGCGTCCACGAGGACGGAATCCCCGCGGGCCGCGTCGATCGAACCCTGCCCGGTGGATTGAGCGAAGTTCTGGGTTGCGGCGGCCCGCAACGCGGCCGCGTTGTTGTCGGTGGCGACCATGTGGCTGGCTAAGTCGTAGGCAGCGGCCAGGTTCAGCGTGCCCGCCCCGGCCGCGTTGGGGTCCGCATTGGCGATCGCATTGGCGGAGTGGGTCAGGACGTACTTCACCTGGTCGGGAGTCAGTGTCGGATAGGCCTGCAGGAGGTCGGCGACGGCACCGGAAACGACCGCCGCCGCCTGGCTGGTGCCGCTCCCGCGGAACAGCGTGCCGGTGGTGTCACCGGAAACTCTGCCCTCGGGGTGGTTGACGTCGATGTACGAACCGGTATCCCGCACGGACACGATGGACGTCCCCGGTGCCGCCAGATCTGGGCGGCGAGCGGCGTTGCCGACGCTGGAGAAGGCCGCCACCGCGGCGTTCTTACCGTTCCATCCGTCGGTTCTGTCGCCGCTGTCGGTCGCTGCGATGGCCAGCACGTAGGGATCGATGGCCGGATCGGTCAGCCGGCCGTCGGTGGTGCCGTCGTTACCGGCGGAGGTCACCACGACAATGCCGTGCCGCCAGGCGTTCTCTGCAGCGGCCGCCAATGGGTCGGCGGTGTAGCTCTGCGCCGAGGTCGTGCCGTAGGACAGGTTGATGACCCGGACCCGGGTGCCATCGGGCAGCACCGGGTGTTCGGTCACCCAGTCCAGCGCGGCGATGACCTGGCTGACGTCGGTACTGCCGTCGGTGGTAGCCAGTTTGATGGCCAGCAACTCGGCGTCGGGAGCCACGCCCAGCTGAACCTGAGCAGGTGCGCTCGCCAGGGCCGACGAAGGGTTGCTGGTGCCGCGCCCGGCGATGATGCCCGCCATGAACGTGCCGTGTCCGAAGGTATCCTGCTGAGCCAGCTCGCCGTTGCCCTCGATGGACAGGTCCGGCCCAAACGTCACCTTGCCGGCCGCGCTCAGACCGGCAACCGGGCTGATACCCGAGTCCAGCACCGCGACGCCGACGCCTTGGCCGGTGACCTGTCGCCCGCGGGCGTCCTTCTTGTTCCACACGTTGCGGGCACCGATCGCGGTCTCGACAGTGAAAAGCGACCCCGGGTCCTGCTGGGCGGCGTTCTTCCCGTAGGCGTTCTTGGCGGCACTGTCCGCGGACGCGTCGCCCCACTTGCTACCGGACCAGCCGCTGATCAGCGAATGGGCGCCGACGAAGGCCGCGTCGTGCGCGGCAGCAATGCCGACCGTCCCGCCGCCTCCGCTGATGCCCAGCACCGGCGCGAGCGCGCACAGTCCTGCAACGGCGAGGCCCGTGGTTCGAAGGCCCCACCTGATCGAGCGGACCCGAACCGCATTGCGAACCATCAAGAGTTCCTCTCAGTCAAACCCGGCCGACTCGATCTGGCGATCGCCGTGGTTGTCGATGCCCAACGTTGAGACGCCTACTCGTAGGTTTCATCACGCGAAAATCATCAGCCCGGTGACAGCCCCCGTGTAACCCAGCGCTTTCGGTTTGATTCACTCTAGCGGCCTAGTAGTATATTGCGCAGCGAGTTTCAAACTCGTGCCGTAACTGGAGTGCGAACCACTCGGACGGGGTGAGCCTCTGGATATCGGTTCCTGTGCGCAACCGGCTGTCCGCCACTTCCGGTTCCGGCACAACCCGCAAGAGTGGTCAAAGCCCGAGCGGCTGACGCCCCGACCTTCTCACCAGCGTGCATACCGACCGCGTCGATTGCAAGCACTTTCACGGCCAAATCGCGTGCAAAAAGTAGGCCACTTACCGCGCAGGTTCACAGGGTAAGAGGATGTCCCAGCACCGGGGATTCACCATCGACACCGACGTCCCAGTATATTTTGCGATCCGCACAGCTCTTGGCAACGGGGTCGGATGAGAACAGAACGGATTACTCCGGCAGTATTTCGCGAAGAACACCGACCTGCGGGTTTACACCCTGAATGCCTGCTCGCCGCAGCTACTCAGTTGACAGCCGCCCGCGGAAAACCCTTGATTGGGACACGCCGGCGCAACGCCTGGATATGCTGCTAAATGTCAGCGAATAACCGCAGTGTTGCGAAGACAGCTAGAAACCGACGGGCAAAAGTACGCCACTTAGCGTGGCAACCGATAGGACTGGGCGAGGATCTGCGTGGTGAGAACCGACATCGCTGCCGATGCCGCGGAGAGTCGCCGAAGAAGACGGCACCCTTTCAGGGTCTTTCCGGCACTCCAACGGAACGGCACGGGTCAGAACACGCCGGAACGAGCTTCGCTGCGGGCATTGTGCGAGGTTTCGTGGAGTGATCGGCTTTCGGCCAGCTCGACCAACGAGGCAAGTTGGTGGCCGTCGGCGGGGAAAGTGCTGATCCCAGCAGAAATGGTCAGCGGGTCGGTGCCTCGCTGGGCTGTCGCTGCCGAAAAATCGGCGGCCAGTGAAGCGGCGATCGGTTCTGATTCCCGCGATGTGTTGCGCTGGTCGAGGTCGGTCAGGACGATGATGATGTCGCCGTGGTGGCGGGCCATCAGGTCGCGGCGTCGTATCCGGCGTTGCAGTCGGTCTGCTGCGGCTTGCAGGATCGCCTCGCTCGGGCGGTCGTCGACGCGGGAGGTGTCCAGATGCAGATGGACGATCGCCGCTCCGGTGTTGTTCATGGTGGCTTCGAGCAGGGAGGCTTCCAGCAGTTCCAGGAGCCGTTGCCGGTCGACTATGCCGATGCCCGGATCGCGGTGACCTGCGTCGCTGGTGCCGGCGAGCCGGCCGGCCAGAAATGGCCGGTCACCGGTCGCTTCGCCGGTTGCTAGTCCGTCAGGGATTGCCGGCGGCGACTCGCTGGCTTGGATTGGGCTCGGCCGGACACGGGACGTCAGTGATCGAGCGGCTGCTTCCACGATGTTGCGGTCGTAGGTCAGGGCGAATTCGAAGCTCCGTTCGTTGTCGGCACCTTTGGAACCGAGATCGCGGGCGATGAGGGCGGCGGCGAAGTGCGGTGCCAGGACGGCGATGTCCCACTCGTCGCGGACCGGGTCGCCGGGTTGAAGGTCGGCGCCGCGGACACCGCGGACCGGCTCGAGGTCCAAATCGGCTCCGATGGCGGCGACGAAGCCAACCTGTTCGGCAAGATTTTGATAGCGGCGGGCTGTCGACGGCGTGAAGTGTCTGGCGTGTTGGAACGTTGAGACCACGAGGCAGGTCCGACCCAGGCGTTTCGCCTCCCGCTCAAGGTGTTTGCTGACTTCGATCAGCAACGCTTTGGTGGAGTGCCGCAACGTCACCGACGCCGGCAGGCATTGAAACGGCGACGCCTGGACCAGCACGGGCTGCAAGGGCGGGAGGCGCAGCGCTTGCGAAGGCCGGCCGGGGGCCGGGTCTTCGGCGGGACGGCCGAACCACCAACCCTGACCCAGGGTGGCGCCCAACGCGCGGGCCGCGGCGAGGTGATCGGCGGTCTCGATACCTTCGGCCAGGATCAGCGAGCCGCTGCGCTCGGCGTAGGCGTTCACCGCATTCATGATCTCGGCCGCTTTACGGCCCGGGCGAGCTTGCACCACAGCCATGTCGAGCTTGACGACGTCCGGCCGCAACAACGGCATGAACGCCAACGACAGATCATCCGCGCCCACATCATCCAGGGCGATGCGCCAACCCGCCGCCCGCAACCGCCCCACGCATTCCAGCAGGTCCGCGGGTCGCACCGCCAAGGCCCGCTCGGTGACCTCCAGCATCAACTGCAGATCGCCCGGGCAGTCCTGCGCGATGGCCAGCAACGTGTCGAGCCGGGCTGGATCCACCACCCCGGGTTCGATGTTGATGAACAACGTCAGCGGCGCGAAGATGCCGGCCGTGATGGCGCCGCGCACAGCGGCCCGTTGACACAACCAATCAAGCTCGGACAGCCGACCTGCCGCGGCCGCGGCGGCGAACAGATCGTCCGGGCGTTGCAACTCGCCGACGGGGCCGCGGGCGAGCGCCTCGTAGGCGACGACGGCATCGCTGTCCAGATCGACGATCGGCTGAAACAGACTGTGAACCTGTTCCTTCGCCAGGACCGCGGCGATGCCGTTCACCGGGAGCTCCACGCCTGCTCGTCGACCAAGCCGAGGTCGGTCATCGAAGCGGACCCGTCCGGAGAGTCCCGCCACACCAGGGCGCGGTCCTTCCCGGCACTCTTGGCTGCGTAGAGAGCGGTGTCGGCCAGTGCCAGCAGTTCGGCGGCCTTCATCACCTCGGCGCCTGGGGACCAGGTCGCGGCGCCGATGGAGACGGTGACGTTCCACCCGGCGGCCTGGCGGACGGTCACCGCCCGCACGGCTTCCACCAGCCGGTTCGCCACGGTGATCGCGCCGTCGGTGTCGGCGCCGGGCATGACCACGGCGAACTCCTCACCGCCGTACCGGGCAAGGACGTCGCCGGCCCGGAGCGGGCCATTGGACAAGGCCCGCGCAACTGCGGTCAGCGCGGCGTCCCCGACGGGGTGCCCGAAGGTGTTGTTGAACCGTTTGAAGTTGTCGATGTCGATCATCAGGACCGATAGCGGCTCTAGGGCGCGGGTGCAGCGGCGCCACTGGGTGCGCAGTGCCTGGTCGAACGCGCGACGGTTCGGCACCCCGGTAAGCGCGTCGCTCATCACCATGCGGAGCATCTGCTCCTCCATGGCCTTCTCCGCGGTGACATCCAGCAGCAGCCCGACCGCCCGCAACGGACGACCCCGCCGGTCCCGGGTGAGTACCTTCCCGCGCAGCGACAGGAACCGCCGAGCCCCGTCCCCGTCCTGACCGTCGCGCACGCCCACTTCAGCAGCCCCCGACGTAGTCAGCTCCTGGATCGCCTCCAGCAGCGCGGCGGAGTCCTCCGGGTCCACCGCTGCTGCCAGGTCCGGCGCGGTGGCGGGCAGGTCGCTGGCGGCGACGCCGAGCAGTTCCGCGGCCTGCTCCTCCCAGGTGAACACCCCGGTCTTGACATCCAGATCCCACATCGCGGCGACGCTCTGACCCAAGGCGAGGTCCAGGCTTACCCGAAGGTCCAGCCGCTGCGCTTGCAGCAGGTGGAACTCGGTGGTGTTCCGGCCGGCCGCCCACCAGGTGTCGGTGCCGGGCACCGGCCGGGCCACCCACTGCAGATGAACGGCGCGTCCGTCGCCCTGCAAGAAGCGGTTCTCCAGCAGCACCTCGCGCTCCCCCCGCTCCAATGCCGCGATCCCCGCCACGATCTGCACCAAATCGTCCGGATGCACGAACTCCAGCAGCGAATGGCCGTTGACCTCATCGGTACGGCGGCCCAGCAGCGTCGCGAACGCTGTGTTCACCTCCCGCAAGAACCCGTCGTGACCGCCGAGGGAGAAAAGCTCGATCTCGGTGTCCCGCAGCGCGTGGGGGTGGTGGACCGCGGTAGCGCCAGTACCGGTACTCACCGCAACCGATTCTTCGCATACAGCTTCAACAGGGTCACGGCGACGCCGGCGTTGGTAACCAGGTCAGGGTTGACCAGCGGGTAATCGATCGCCGGGGTGAAGCCGTCCAACTCCTCAGCGAGGTCCTCGTCGTCGACGTGCTCAAAACCCATCGTCCAGTCCGGGAACAACGGTGCGGTCACCTCCGCATCCAGCAGCAGCCGCAGGTTGCTGTGGCGGTCGTCGACCTTGATCCTGGCGTACGTGGTCGCCAGGGCGACTGGATCGCCTTCTAGGACCTGCAAGAAACTTTGGCTGCTGTAGAGCAGCATCCCACTGAGCCCAGCAGCCTCGTTGTTGCGGCGGGAGCCCTCCAGCAGCGCGACCAGCTCATCAGGAGCGAAATCGTGAGTGGCTTGGCTGCAGTAGATGATTCGCTTCATGACGACCTCAAAGCTAAGGAGCGACAAGAACGACACGTCGCCAGCGTAGACCAACCGTTACACTCACAGTAGCGAATCGACTACCAAGCGCGCAGAGTTTCGGGGGCTGGGCGGGTTCCAGCGGTCGTCACCGACGTCACCCATGCCCACCACCTGCTGTTGCCTTCATCGGTTCCGATCCGCACCACAGCCAGTTGGCCGAGCAAAAACCGCACACCAAGCACCTGCTGCGGGAGGGCGCGTCGGTACGGCTGTACCGGTGAGCACGCCTACCGGCCGTGTGAAAAGGTGCGGCCTTCGGCCGACCAGGCGACACTCCAACTCCAGGGGTATCTCCTGCCCGTGTCTCGTGGTCAAGTTGTAGTCCGCTTGTCCCACGCCGGCCGAGCCATCGCCGATGCCGGTTCGATCGCCGCCTGGTCTACGCCACCGGAAGTGACGACCTCGTCGTTGTCCAGCACCCGTGGTGGGCAAGGCTGGTGTCGGCCTGCCGGGCTAGACGTGAGGTGGAGTGCGGACTGAGCGGCTCGATGGGGCGGCAGGTGTCCCCATTGGTTGATCGGTGGGAACAGCGGCGCATCCAGGGTGCGGTGGTCGATCGGGTTCGGGGCGTGGCCGGGGTGACCTGCTCGGCGTCCTTGAAGAGTGTCTTTAACCGATCGAGGTGAGGCAACCGACACGTCGGCGGCACTAGATGTCAGCGCATCTACAGCTCGCGAGGCGTCGTTTCTCAGCTCGGGTTGCGCACTCACAGCATCACCCGACCGATGCAGCCGATGCTCGTGATGGCACCCTCGGGCTATGCCGACTACGCCTGATGAGACAGCCGCACAATGGAAAGACCGCGTAACCAGCGACGTCGACGAGCTGCAGCAAGCCGCCGACAAAGCCAGAGGCGGCTCGGAGCTGGAGCAGGCCGCAGCTAACGAAGCGCTCGCTATCGGCAAACGCAACACAACCGCGACGTGGAACGGAGACAACGACGTCTAGACCCGGCGCACTCCTCATCCCCTCAATCACCGCAGCCGCCCCCGCCGGCATTGGGGTCGGTTGGAAGAACGTTTTCCGCAGTAGCCGGTTTGGTCGGCACGACTGCTGCCTGGGCTAGTTGGTGGGTTTGCCGCCGGTGACGCCGAGGGTTTGGCCGGTGATGTAGCTGGCCTCACCGGAGGCCAGGAACACGTACGCCGGTGCGACTTCGGCGGGTTGCCCGGCACGGCCCAGCGGGGTTTCGGTGCCGTGCGAGTCCACCTTCTCAGGCGACATCGTCGCCGGGATCAGCGGTGTCCAGATCGGACCGGGTGCCACCGAGTTCACCCGGATCCCCTGCTCGGCCAGCGACGCGGACAGCGACTTGGTGAAGTTGACGATCGCCGCCTTGGTCAACGCGTAGTCGATCAACTCCGGTGATGGGGTGGT
>CAXSEW010000051.1:0-13527 GCA_964236185.1 uncultured Nakamurella sp.
GGCAGGGCTGTCGGCCGAGGCGTTCGAGCGGCTCCGATCGCAGGTAGGCCGTGCCGATCTCGAAAGCGCCGACGCCGAGCCCCCAGCGCCGCTCCGCGGGCAGGTGCACGGCGAATCCGGCGGCGGCGAGTTCGGTCAGCAGCTCGTAGGTGGTCGACCGCGGCAGCCCCAGGTCACGCGCGATCGCCCCCGCCGACAGTGGCGCCGGACGGCCGGCGAGCAGGCGCAGCACTGCCAGTCCGCGGCGCAGCGCGGGCGCCGGCCCGGCGGAACCAGTTTCACATGGGTCAGCCATGTGTCCGGTATACCGGACAGCAACATCGTCGACGACCTCGCGGAGCAGGCGACGCAGGGCATCCAATGAACGGGTGAACACCGCCGCTCCACCGCCCCGTGCCCACCTGTCCACCGATCCGGTGTCGGTCGGGGTCAGGCCGGTCGGCCCGGCGGAGTTGGTGGACGTGGCCCGCGGCGGCCGTGGCGTGGTGCTCGCCGACGATGCACTGCACGCCATGGCCACCAGCCGCGCCGTCATCGATGCACTCGCCGGCGATACCGCCCCGCACTACGGCATCTCCACCGGCTTCGGCGCGTTGGCCACCACCCACATCACCACCGACCGCCGGGCCGCGCTGCAGACGTCACTGATCCGCTCGCACGCCGCCGGCACCGGCGAGCCGGTGGAGCCCGAAGTGGTCCGCGGCATGATGTTGCTGCGGCTGTCCACCCTGGCCACCGGTCACACCGGCATCCGGCCGAGTACCGCGATCGCCTACGCCGGACTGCTCAACGCCGGCATCACGCCGGTGGTGCCGGAGTACGGCTCCCTCGGTTGCTCCGGCGACCTCGCGCCGCTCGCCGCCGCCGCGCTGGCGCTGATCGGCGAGGGCCGGGTGATCGACGCCACCGGCCGGCAGCTGCCCGCCGCCGACGCGCTGGCCGCGGCCGGGCTGACGCCCGTGGTGCTGGCCGAGAAGGAGGGCCTGGCGCTGATCAACGGCACCGACGGCATGCTCGCCATGCTCTTGCTCGCCGCCGCCGACCTCGCCGAACTGCTCGATGCGGCAGATGTGTCCGCTGCGATGTCGGTCGAGGCGCTGCTAGGCACCGACCGGGTGTACGCCGCCGAGCTGCACCGGCTCCGTCCGCAGGTCGGGCAGTCGGTCAGCGCGGCCCGGATGGCGCGGTCGCTCGCCGGGTCGCCGATCGTCGCCTCGCACGCCGGCCCGGAGGACACCCGGGTGCAGGACGCGTATTCGCTGCGCTGCAGCCCGGCAGTGCACGGCGCCGCCCGCGACACCCTGGACCACGCCCTGACCATCGCCGGCCGGGAGTTGGCCAGTGCCATCGACAACCCCGTCGTGCTGCCCGACGGCAGCGTGGAATCGAACGGCAACTTCCACGGCGCGCCGGTCGCCGCCGTGCTGGACTTCCTGGCGATCTCGGTCGCCGATGTCGCGAACATCGCCGAACGACGCACCGATCGGATGCTCGACCGGAACAGGTCGCACGGGCTGCCGCCGTTCCTGGCCTTCGAGGTCGGCGTCGACTCCGGGCACATGATCGCCCAGTACACCCAGGCCGGGATCGTCGCCGAACTCAAGCGGCTGGCCGTCCCTGCCTCCGTCGACTCGATCCCGTCGTCGGCGATGCAGGAGGACCACGTCTCGCTCGGCTGGCACGCCGGCCGCAAGCTCCGCCGGGCGGTCGACGGCCTACGGCGGGTACTGGCCGTCGAGATCCTCACCGCGGCCCGGGCGCTCGACTTCCGGGCGCCGCTCCAACCGGGCGCCGTCACCGGCGCCGCTCGCACGCTGGTCCGCACCGTGGTCGACGGTCCCGGGCCCGACCGCCACCTCGGCCCGGAGATCGACGCTGTCGTCGACCTGCTGGTCGGGCACGAATTCTCCGCCGCCGTCGAACCCCTGCTCCAGCCCAACGATCCCGCTCAGGAGAGCTGATGACCGCACTGCCCGGTGCGCGCCCGGTGCGCGCCAACCGTGGAACCACGCTCACCGCCAAGTCGTGGGCGACCGAGGCGCCGCTGCGGATGCTGCAGAACAACCTCGACCCGGACGTCGCCGAGGACCCGGACAACCTGGTCGTCTACGGCGGCACCGGCAAGGCCGCCCGGGACTGGGCCAGCTTCGATGCGATCAGCCGGTCGCTGATCGACATGGAGCAGGACGAGACGCTGCTGGTCCAGTCCGGCCGGCCGGTGGGCATCCTGCGCACCCACGAGTGGGCGCCGCGGGTGCTGATCGCGAACTCCAACCTGGTCGGCGACTGGGCCACCTGGCCGGAGTTCCGCCGGCTGGAGGCGATGGGCCTGACCATGTATGGCCAGATGACGGCCGGGTCCTGGATCTACATCGGTTCGCAGGGCATCGTGCAGGGCACGTACGAGACCTTCGCCGCGGTCGCCGAGAAGCTGGCCGCATCCGGCCGCTACCCGCACAGCGGCGGGACGCTGGCCGGGACGCTGACCGTCACCGCCGGGCTCGGCGGCATGGGCGGCGCCCAGCCGCTTGCCGTCACCCTGAACGGGGGAGTAGCGCTGTGCATCGAGGTGGACCCGAGCCGGGCGCAGCGCCGGGTGGACACCCGCTACCTCGACGTCGTCGCCGACTCCCTGGACGACGGCATCGCGCTGGCCCTCGCCGCGAAGAAGGACCGCAAGGCCGTGTCGATAGCCGTCATCGGCAACGCGGCGGAGATCCTGCCGGAGCTGCTGCGCCGAGGCGTCGAGATCGACATCGTCACCGACCAGACCTCTGCGCACGACCCGCTCTGGTACCTGCCGGTCGGGGTGTCGCTGGAGGACTGGCACGACTACGCGGCCGCCAAACCCGACGAGTTCACCGACCGGGCCCGCTCGTCGATGGCCGCCCACGTCGAGGCCATGGTCGGGTTCCAGGACGCCGGCGCGGAAGTCTTCGACTACGGGAATTCGATCCGCGGCGAGGCGCAGCTGGCCGGTTACCAGCGGTCCTTCGACTTCCCCGGCTTCGTCCCGGCCTACATCCGGCCGCTGTTCGCGCAGGGGAAGGGCCCGTTCCGCTGGGCCGCGCTGTCCGGCGACCCGGCCGACATCCATGCCACCGATACCGCTGTCCGGGAGATGTTCCCGGACAACGAGAAGCTGCAGCGCTGGATGCGGCTCGCGCCGGAGAAGATCGCCTTCCAAGGCCTCCCGGCGCGGATCTGCTGGTTGGGGGCGGGGGAGCGCCACCTGGCCGGTCTGCGGTTCAACGAGATGGTGGCTTCCGGCGAGATCTCCGCGCCGCTTGCCATCGGCCGCGACCACCTGGACTCCGGGTCGGTCGCCTCGCCCTATCGGGAGACCGAGTCGATGGCCGACGGCAGCGACGCGATCGCCGACTGGCCGCTGCTCAACGCGCTGGTGAACACCGCCTCCGGCGCCAGCTGGGTGTCGATCCATCACGGCGGCGGGGTCGGCATCGGCCGGTCCATCCACGCCGGGCAGGTGTGCGTCGCAGACGGGACCGAGCTCGCCGGGCAGAAGCTGGAGCGGGTGCTCACCAACGACCCGGCCACCGGGGTGCTGCGGCACGTGGACGCCGGTTACGCGGAGGCCGACGAGGCCGCTGCACGGACCGGCCTGGTCATTCCCATGAGGGCCGGGTCGACGGACGACGGGACGGGCGAGTGAAGTCGGCACCACCGCCGGCGTCGGCGGCCCGGTTCGCTTCCGCCTGGGGCGACCTGGCCGGCCTGGGCCGGGACCGGCGCCGCGGCGGCTATTCGCGTCATGTCTTCGACGACCCGGAAGCCCAGATGCGGGAGTGGTTCCTGGCCCAGGCGCAGCGTCGCGGGCTGAACACCGAGACCGACCGCAACGGCAACCTGTGGGCCTGGTGGGGCATTCCCGGTCCGGGCGCAGTGGTCAGCGGCTCGCACTTGGACTCCGTCCCCGGGGGCGGCGCGTTCGACGGTCCGCTGGGCATCGTCTCGTCGCTGCTGGCCATCGACGAGCTGCGGGTGCGCGGCGTGACGCCTCGCGTCCCGATCGCCCTGGTGTGTTTCGCCGAGGAGGAGGGTGGCCGGTTCGGGCTGCCGTGCCTGGGATCCAAGCTGATGACCGGCGCCGCGGAGCCGGAGGCGGTCCGCCGGCTGCACGACCCGGACGGCACCTCCTACGCCGACGCCGCCCGCCGGATGGGTTTCGACGCCGGCGGAATCGGCCGCGACCCCGAGCGACTCGCGAACATCGGCGCCTTCGTCGAGCTGCACGTCGAACAGGGGCGGCTGCTGCACGCAGCCGACCCGGCCGCCGCGGTCGCCGTCGGCTCGCAGATCGTCGCCCACGGACGGTGGCGGATCACCCTCACCGGCGAGGGCAACCACGCCGGCACCACCCGGCCGGCGGACCGGCACGACCCGATGCTGCCGGCCGCGGCGGCGGTGCTGGCCGCCCGCCGGGCCATCGGCCATCACGCAGGAGCAGTCGCCACCATCGGCCGACTGCAGCCGACACCTGGCGGCACCAACGTCATCGCCTCGTCGGTGGACGCCTGGCTCGATGTGCGCCACGCCGACGCGGTGGCGACCGCGACGGTGGTCGATGAGATCGTCGCCGCAGTGCGCGAGGAGGCCGAGGCCGAGGGCTGTTCGGTGGTGGTGCACCGGGAGTCGATGTCCGACCAGGTGATGTTCGACCCGGCGCTGACGATGGGGCTCGCCGCCCAGCTGGCGGTGCCGGTCATCCCGACCGGCGCCGGTCACGATGCGGGCGTGCTGGCGCCGCACGTGCCGAGCACCATGCTGTTCGTCCGGAATCCGAGCGGCGTCTCGCATGCACCGGGCGAGCACGCCGAGACCGCGGACTGCCTGGCCGGTATCGACGCGCTCGCCGATGTGCTGGCCGAGCTGGTGCGGTGATCGGCTCACCGGGAACGATCTACCGGTGTGCTGCCGCCTTTGTCGACGGTGAACTGACCGGCCCGGTCGACATCGGCTGCGCCGGCGGCCTGATCACCTCGATCACGCCGGTGCAGGACGGCCGGCCCTACGACGAGCTGCTCCCCGGCCTGGTGCTGCCCGGCTTCGCCGACGCGCACTCGCACGTGTTCCACCGCGGCCTGCGCGGCCGCACCCACGGCAACAGCGGCGGTCCGGGATCGTTCTGGACCTGGCGGGAGCTGATGTACGCCCTCGCCGACCGGATCGACCCGACCTCGTTCCACCAACTCGCCGTCGCGGCCTACGCCGAGATGATCTGCGCGGGTTTCACCGCGGTGGGGGAGTTCCACTACCTGCACCACGCCCCGGGCGGCGCTGGGTACGACGATCCGAACACGATGGCGGTGGCTGCCGCGACTGCTGCATCCGAGGTCGGCATCGGCCTCACCCTGCTCGACGTCGCCTACCTGGCCGGCGGTTTCGGGATACCGCTGAACGCTTCGCAACTTAGGTTCGGCGACGGTTCCGCTGCCGGCTGGGCAGAGCGGGTCGACCGGCTGCCAGCGGCGCTGCTTCCAGGGGAGTACGCGCCGATCCGGGCGGGCGCCGCCATCCATTCCGTCCGGGCGGTACCGGTGGCCGATCTACCGGTCATTGCCGGCTACGCGCAGGCCCACGAGCTTCCGCTGCACGTCCACCTGTCCGAGCAGCACGCCGAGAACGAGGCAGCGCTCGCGGCGACCGGCTGCACACCGACCGGGCTGCTGGCCGATGCCGGCGCCCTGGGCCCACGCCTGGCCGCCGTCCACGCCACCCACCTGACCGACGGGGACATCGAACTGCTCGGCGCGGCCGGCGCGACCGTCGTGATCTGCCCGACCACCGAGGCCGACCTGGCCGACGGGTTGCCCCGGGCCGGCGCGCAGCGGGACGCCGGGGTGACGCTGGCCCTCGGCGGCGATCAGCACGTGCTGACCGACCCGTTCGCGCAGGCTCGCGGCCTGGAATACGGCGAACGATTGGCGACCGGCCGCCGGGGTACCTTCTCGCCGGAGGCGCTGATCGTCGGTGCCACCAGCAGCAGCCACGCGGCGATCGGTTCCCACGGCGGCGTGATCGAGGTCGGCGCGCCTGGCGATCTGGTCGCCGTCCGCACCGACAGCGCCCGCACGGCCGGTTCCTCCGGCCTGCAGCTGGTGTTGACGGCAGTCGCCGCCGACGTCAGCACGGTCGTCGTCGGCGGGGTGGTGCAGGCCAGGAATGGCGTGCACGTGCGGCTCGGTGATCCGGGCGCACTGCTGCAATCGGCGATAGGAAAGGCATGGTCGGGGTGACGGTAGCGACGGCCGCTGCGAGTGCTGGGGATACGGGCGGCTCCACGGGCTCCGCCGGCTCCCTCGTGATCACCAACATCTCCAACCTGGTGACGAACGACCCGGCGCTGGGTTCCGGCCCACTGGGCCTGCTGGCGGGCGCTGCTGTGGTGATCACCGGCGACCGCATCGCCTGGGTGGGTCCCGCGTCCGGTGCGCCGGCCGCCGATGCGCAGTTCGACGCCGGCGGCCGGGCCGTGCTGCCGGGCTGGGTGGACTCGCACAGTCATCTCGTCTTCGGCGGGGACCGCGCGGCGGAGTTCTCCGCCCGGATGGCGGGCCGGCCCTACGAAGCCGGCGGCATCCTGACCACGGTGGACGCGACGCGGGAGGCGTCCAACGACGATCTCGCCGCGATGCTGGCCTTCCGGCTCCGCGAGATGGCGGCCGGCGGCACCACCTGCGTGGAGACCAAGACCGGATACGGCCTCACCACGCCCGACGAACTCCGCTCTGCCACCATCGCCGCGGCTGCCGGCGTCGACGCGGTCACCTTCCTCGGTGCGCACACCATCCCGCCCGAGTTCGCCCGGGACCCGGACGGCTACGTCGATCTGGTCTGCGGCTCGATGCTCGACGCGGTCGCGCCGTACGTCCAGTTCCTCGACGTCTTCTGCGAAGACGGCGCCTTCGACGAGCCGCGCAGCCGGCGGATCCTGGCCGCCGGCGTCCGCAAGGGTCTGGGCCTCAAGGTGCACGGCAACCAGCTCCGCGCCGGTGCCGGCATCCGGGTCGCGGTGGACAACGGCGCTGTGTCGGTCGACCACTGCACCTACCTCGCGGACCGGGACGTCGACCTGCTCGCCGGGTCGAACACCGTCGCGACGCTCCTGCCGATCTGCGACCTGTCCACCCGCCAGCCACCGGCCCAGGGTCGCCGACTGGCTGATGCCGGCGTCAACATCGCCATCGCATCCAACTGCAATCCAGGGTCGTCCTACTCGCCGTCGATGGGGTTGGCCGTCGCGCTGGCAGTGCTGCAATGCGGGCTGACGGCCGACGAGGCCGTTGCGGCGGCGACGGTCGGCGGCGCGAAAGCGTTGGCCCGCAACGATGTCGGCGTGATCTCCCCCGGCAAACGCGCCGACCTGCAGGTGCTCAACGCTCCCAGCCACGACTACCTAGCCTACCGGGTGGGTCTGCCGCTGACGCTGGCCGTGTGGCGGGCCGGCGTCCGGCTGGTCTGAGCCCTCGATCGACCGCTCGTGCCCAGCCTGCTATCTGACAATCTCCGACACGATTCAAGTCCGATTCGCCGGAGTTCTGACAGACTTTCTCCTCGAAGCGTCAGTGCGCCGGTCTGCCGGCCACCACGGGCAGGGAGCGACATGACAGCAACCATTGCGGCTCCGGCGACCGACCCGGTCGTCGTCTCCGAAACCGCGCGGCCGCCAGGCCGGCCGGCGCGAGCCCGCCACTGGACGGCCTCGGTGCCGAAGTGGTGGGCCACCGTGCTGGGAGTGATGTCGGCGATCTGCGCGGTCACCGCCATCATCCCGCCGCTGGCCCGGGCCTTGAATCCGGTGCTGAACTGGCTGAACATCTACACGCTGCCGGTGCAGGCCAACCTCACCGTGGCCGTCTTCTATGCCCTGCTCGCCGGTGTGGTATCGGTCCGCAAGCGGGCGGCATGGTGGTTGTCGATCACCTGGCTGGTCGTCGCCGTGCTGCTCAACGGCTGGGTCGGCCTGCTGGTCGCCAACGTGGACAGCGAACTGCTGCGGCAGCTGATCCTCGGCTGCGTCTGCCCGATCCTGGTGGTGGCCATCCTGCTGCCCGCCTACCGGCAGTTCCCGGCGAAGGTCCGGCCGGGGGCACTGGGCTGGGCGGCGCTGGTCCTGGTGGTCGGGCTGCTGATCGGCATCGGCATCGCCTGGGCACTGGTCCCGCTGGGGCACGGGACGCTGGCTCCGGCCAACTACCTGGGCTGGTCGATCGACACCGTCACCGGCGAGTGGGCCAGTACCGGTGCCGAGCTGACCGATCCGGACAGTACGTCGTTCGGTTTCCTGTTCTTCACCGGCGACGCCTCGTCGTTCCTCGATTTCGTAGGCGGTGTGTTCGGCGCCCTCGCGCTGATCGCCGCCTTCATCACGCTGTTCCGGTCGCAGACCAAGGTCGCCGAGCTCACCGCCGCCGACGAGATCAAGGTGCGCAACCTGCTGGCCGAATACGGCGCTGCCGACTCGCTCGGCTACTTCGCCACCCGCCGCGACAAGCTGGCCATCTTCGCCCCCAACGGCCGGGCGGCTGTCAGCTACCGGGTGCAGGGCGGGGTCAGCCTGGCCAGCGGCGATCCGCTCGGCGATCCCGCCTCCTGGCCGCAGGCCATCTCCACGTGGCAGGCCGAAGCCGCCAGCCTGGGCTGGCCGACCGCGGTGATGGGCGCCAGCGAAAACGGCGCTCTGGCCTACAACCGGGCCGGGCTGGGCGCGATCCAGCTCGGTGACGAGGCGATCCTGACCCCGGCCGCCTTCGACCTCGCCGGCCGGGAGATGAAGGCCGTTCGGCACGCCGTCAACCGTGCGGAGAAGGCGGGGGTGACGGTCCGCGTCCGACGGCACCGGTCGCTGTCCGAGGCGGAGCTGGCCACCGCCATCAGGATGGCCGACGAATGGCGCGACACCGATGCCGAACGCGGATTCTCCATGGCGCTGGGCCGGCTCGGCGACCCGAACGACGGAGAATGCCTGCTGGTGCAGGCTTTCGGGGAGGACGGCCGGTCGGTCGGTGTGCTGTCGCTGTCTCCCTGGGGGCCCGACGGGGTGTCGCTGGATCTGATGCGCCGCAATCCGGCGGCGCCCAACGGCACGATGGAACTGATGGTCGCCGAGCTGGTCCGGCAGGGCAGCGAGATGGGCATCACCCGGGTGTCGCTCAACTTCGCGGTGTTCCGGTCTGCGTTCGAGGAAGGCGCCCGGATCGGGGCCGGCCCGATCCTCCGACTGTGGCGGCAGATCCTGCTGTTCTTCTCCCGGTGGTGGCAGCTCGAGGCGCTCTACCGGTCGAACGTCAAGTTCAATCCGGAATGGTTTCCGCGCTTCCTGTGCTTCTCCGACGTGCACCACCTGACCAAGATCTCGGTCGCCGCCGGGATGGCCGAGGGGTACGTCAACCTGCCGTTCTCCCGGTTCCGCCAGCGCGAGGAGGCGGCCGGCCGGCCGATCCCGCTGCTACCCGACGTGAAACCGATCCTCGGCACTCCGGCCGCGGCGGCCGTTGCTCCACCGGCCAAGCGGCCGGAACAGGCGCGGGTGCGCTTCAGCAAGGTGGCGGCGCTGCAGGCCAGCGGCATCGACCCGTACCCGGTCGCGGTCGCCCCGTCGGCGACCATCGCCATGCTGGCCGACCGAAAGCCCGGTACCCAGGTGTCCCTCGCCGGCCGGCTGATGCTGATCCGCAACCACGGCGGGGTGGTGTTCGCCCGGCTGCGGGACTGGACCGGCGACATCCAGCTGATCCTGCAGCGGGACGTGCTCGGGGCGGGTGAGATTCGAAACTTCGGAGCCGTCGTCGATCTCGGCGATCTGGTGCAGGTGTCCGGCGAGCTGACCACCAGCCGGACCGGTACCCGGTCGGTGGAGGTGACCGCCTGGCGGCTGACCGGCAAATGCCTGCGGCCGCTACCCGACAAGTGGCGCGGGCTCACCGATCCCGAGTCCCGGGTGCGGGCGCGGTACGTCGACCTGGCCATCAACGCCGAGACCAGGTCGCTGACCAGGGCCCGCAGCGCCGCAGTCCGCTCGCTGCGGGAGTCGCTGTACGGCCGCGGCTTCCTGGAGGTCGAGACGCCGATCCTGCAGCAGGTGCACGGCGGCGCGAACGCCCGCCCGTTCACCACCCACATCAATGCCTACGACCTGGACCTGTACCTCCGCATCGCGCCGGAGCTGTATCTGAAGAAGCTCTGCGTCGGCGGCATGGACAAGGTCTTCGAGATCGGTCGCACGTTCCGCAACGAGGGCGCCGACTGGAAGCACAACCCGGAGTTCACCATCCTCGAGGCGTACGAGGCGCACAGCGACTACGACCGCATGCTGAACATGTGCCGCGAGCTGATCCAGGAGGCGGCGATGGCCGCCCACGGTGAGCAGATCGCGCTGCGCCCGGACGCCGGCGGCAAGCTGGTACCGGTGGACATCTCCGGGGCGTGGGCGATCAAGACGCTGCACGGCGCTGTCGCCGAGGCGCTGGGCGAGGAAGTCGAGCCGACCACGCCGCTACCCCGGCTGCGACAGCTGTGCGACCGCGCCGGCATCGCCTACCGCCCCGACTGGGACGCCGGCGAGGTGGCCCTGGAGATGTACGAGCACCTGGTCGAGGACCAGACCCAGGCGCCGACGTTCTACAAGGACTTCCCGCTGTCGGTGTCGCCGCTGACCAGGTCGCACCGCAGCATCCCCGGGGTCACCGAGCGCTGGGACCTGGTGGCCTGGGGCGTCGAGCTCGGCACCGCCTACAGCGAGCTGACCGACCCCATCGAACAGCGGCGCCGGCTCACCGAGCAGTCGGTCCTGGCCGCGGGCGGCGACCCGGAGGCGATGGAACTGGACGAAGACTTCCTGACCGCGATGGAGTACGCCATGCCGCCGACCGGCGGGCTGGGCATGGGCGTCGACCGGGTGGTGATGCTGCTGACCGGCCGCGGAATCCGGGAGACGCTGCCGTTCCCGCTGGCCAGGCTGCGCTGACGCGGCGTCACACCCGCACGCGGACGCAGAAGGCCGTGTGGTCGAACCACACCTGATCCTGGCCGACGCGATCTGCGTCGGCGCCTCACCGAGGGAACAGGCCAAGGTTGCAGCATCGCCGTGGACGAGGACCGCATGCTGCTGCCGGACCGCATCGAGGAAAGGATATCTCGGGAGCAATACTAGCGGCTATAATGGCAGCGTGACCAAGGTGATGGTGTCGCTACCCGACGATCTGTTGACGCAGATCGATGCCGAAGTCAAGCGCAGGTCGACCAGTAGGAGCGCACTGCTTGCCGTTGCCGCCCGGCGCGAGTTGGCTCGTCGAGATCCCGCTGACCTAGCGGCAGTGATCGAACGTTCCGAGCGCCGTTTTCGCGATGCCGGCAGCTTCGATGCAGCGGACCTGGTCCGGTTCGACCGAGACAGCCGTCGTTGATGCGCCTCCTGGTGGACACGTCGGTGGTCATCAAGTGGTTCCACGACACAGGCGAGACCGAACTGGCCGAGGCCCGCGCGATTCGCACTGCGCACATCGTTGGTGAGCTTGACGCGCACGTCCTCGAACTGGCCATCTACGAGGTCGGAGATGTTCTGGTACGAGCCCTGAAGTGGATGGCCACCGATGTCAGCGACCAGCTGGACGACCTCCTGACCATCGCCGGGCCGCCAATTCCCATGGACCAACATTGGCTGCGCGATGCGGCTGTCCTGGCTGAGCAGCACACACTCTCCTTCTATGACGCGAGCTGGGCAGCATCGGCTGCAGCACTCGGCATTTCGCTCGTCAGTGCCGATCGACGGCTGATTCTCGCCGGGCTGGCCGAGTCGCCGTCTGCGATCGTCTCGCGGTTGAATCTGAAGCTGTAGCAAACAGCCGGCGAACCTCACCAATTCCGCACGACGAAATCCGAGCGCTGATCCACGCTTTCCTCGGGCAGGAAATGCGTTCGGGTGCTCGGCCCGCGGCATCGTACGGTGCGGAACCATTGGAGCAGCCCCTGGCGCACACCAGCTTCTGAACGCCTCGGGTGGTGTTCGCAAGCGGCCAATGGCGCCATATCAACGACTCCGACAGGGTCATTGCCAACTATCTGTCCAAGTCGTCGCCGCGCCGCACCTCTTCGGTCCGCGCCTGCCCGACTTCGTCGACGACCTGCGCAACCTGTTGGAGCTGCGGAAGCCGAGCGCGGATCCCGCTGCCATACGTCATCTTTAATCGAGACCGCTCCTGATCACCGACGAACGTCGGGCCCTCACCCGTCAGGTGTCTGGTCGCCGTCGGCCCGGTCGGTGTCGGTCGGCGCCCCGCCGACCAGCGCGCGAATCCGGTCCCAGCGGGCGTCGTACCGGTCGCCGAACCGCTCCAGTGACCGCCGCGCCCGGCCGGAACCGGGCCGGTAGAACGTCCCAGCCCACCAGGAATCCGGCTTGCCCAGTCGCATCGCACCGATGAGGCCGAGCGGCACGTACGCCACTCCCAGTCCCGCGGTGATGGTCTTGCCCTTGAGCAGGCAGACCAGCCCGGCGAGGAACGTCTCGGCCACGATCCCGGCGACGATCCACTGCGTACTCGGGCCCAGCTCGTTGATCGCCGGGCCGAGCTGGTGGAGGTCGGAGATGGTGCCGGCGATGACGGCGATCACCCCGTTCACGACGAGCACGATCGCCACGGCGTCGATCGATTTGCGGCCCTCCCGCCGCCAGTACACGTCGTCCAGGTGCAGCCACAGCGCGAACTCGTCGAAGGCCAGGCCGATGCCCACACCGAACACCGTGGCCAGCACGGCCAGTCCCGTCGCGTCCGGCCGGACCTCGACCAGCACGATCCCGCTGAGCGCCATCAGTACGATGCCGAACACCTGGTGGTGGATGTGCACCCCGCGGATCACGATGTCCCGCACGACGCCGCTGCCGGTAGCCGTTCCGGCGCTGGCGGCCGCTTCGGAGCGATGCCGGATGAACCGGGTGATGCCGCGGGTGATCAGGAAGGTCACCAGGGTGCCGACGAAGGTGTACGCCACCGGCGGCAGCTCGCCCTTGCCGTCGGTGATGTTGTTACCGAGGAGCACCTGTTCGACCAGGTAGCCACGCCAGAACTCCCAGTCGATCGGCAGCCAACTCCGCTGCACCATGATCGGACCCGTCGCCAGGACGGGGCCGACCGCGGTGATCACCGGGAGAACCTACCGGGCACCGGTGTTCGTCGGTCGGCGGCGTTCAGTCGGCGAAGGCCGCCTTGACCACGGCGGCCTGCTCCACCTCGTGCACCCGCAGCGACCCGGCGGACGGCGCTGCCATGGCCCGGCGCGACACCCGCTTGATGCCGGTCAGCTGCGGCAGCATCTCCGGCAGCGCCAGGGCCAGGAACGTCCACGAGCCCTGGTTCGCCGGCTCCTCCTGGACCCAGCGGAAGTCGGTGACTCCCGGGAAGGCGTCCAGCACGTGGGCGAGCTTGCGGCGGGGAACCGGATAGATCTGTTCGATCCGAACGATGGCGGTGTCGGTGATGTCGTTCGCCTTCCGGTAGGCGTCCAGCT
>CAXSEW010000052.1:0-13376 GCA_964236185.1 uncultured Nakamurella sp.
TCTCCACCATCGACCGCCGGATCAGTGAACTCAATCTGCAGCTGGCGCACCAGCGACGCCTGCTCGCCGACGCCCAGCGCGCGCTGAAGGCTGCGGAGAGCGAACGCCGCGCGACTGCCTTGGCCGCCACCAGAGCCGGCGTTGGCAGTCCGTGATCAAGCGCGGCAGAGAATCTCGCCGTTGAGCACGGCGAACCAGGCGTCGGGATGGGCCGCCCACTCCCGCCAGCCGTCGGCCAGCTTTGCGAGGTCCGCAGCAGTGGCGAAGCCGGCGGCCAGCGCCTGCTCCGCGAATCCGGAGTCCACCACCCGGTCCGCCCACAATCCGCCCCACCACTGCCGATCGGTGGCGTCGGCGTAGCACCACACCGACGCTGTCGAGATGACATCGTCGAAACCGGCACCGTGCGCCCAGTGCCGCAGATGACGGCCGCCATCAGGTTCGGCGCCGTTGCTCCGGGCCACCTGCTGGTACAGCGCCATCCAGTCGTCCAACGTCCGCAGCCGGGGATACCAGGCCATCGCCGCGTAATCGGCGTCCCGGGCCGCGACCACACCGCCGGGCCGGCACACCCGGCGCATCTCGCGCAGCGCGGCCACCGGGTCGGGAAGGTGTTGCAACACTTGGTGCGCGTGCACCACGTCGAACGTGTCGTCGGCGAACGCCAGGTCGTGGACATCGCCGACGGCGAACGAGATGTTGCTGGCGTCAGTCACTCCGGCCGCCTCGGCGAGCACCGCGGAGCTGGTATCCAGGCCGACCACCTGACCCGGCACGACGAGTGCAGCCAGATCCGCCGTGATGGTGCCCGGCCCGCAACCGACGTCCAGCACCTCCATGCCCGGCTCAAGTCGAGATAACAAGTAGCCGCAGGAGTTCGCGGCGGTGCGCCACCGGTGGGAGCGCAGGACTGAATCGGCGTGACCGTGGGTGTACTGGTCGGGCATCTCTTCTCCTGTGTGGCCTCGCGCCGACCTTATCCGACCGTTTCATCATCTGGGAAGCGCGTCTCATCACGTGAGACGAACGCCCTGGCGACGAACACCCACGATGCCCAGGCCGGCCCACCCGCCGGCTTCGCTAGGGTGTGTCAGCACGCCACTGCGCAACGAGGAGCAACGATGTCCGCAACAGGTGCCCTCCGGGTCGGTATGGTCGGGTACGCCTTCATGGGGGCCGTGCACTCGCACGCGTGGCGCACTGCGCACCGCTTCTTCGATCTGCCGTTGACCCCCGAGCTCACGGCGCTCGCCGGCCGCAACGCGCAGGCGGCGCAGCAGGCGGCCGACAGGATGGGGTGGCTGTCGGTCGAGACCGACTGGCGCCGGCTGATCGAGCGGGAGGATATCGACCTCATCGATATCTGCACGCCGGGCGACACGCACGCCGAGATCGCCATCGCAGCGCTCCGAGCCGGTAAGCACGTGTTGTGCGAGAAGCCGCTGGCCAACTCGGTCGAGGAGGCGCAGCGCATGACGAAGGCGGCCAGTGAGGCCGCCGCCAATGGCGTGATGGCCATGTGCGGATTCACCTATCGCCGCACGCCGGCGCTCGCGCTGTTCCGGCGGATGGTGGCCGACGGCAGGTTGGGCGTTCTTCGGCAGGTCCGCGCGCAGTACCTGCAGGACTGGCTCTCCGACGAGAACGGGCCGCTCACCTGGCGACTCGACAAGGCGAAGGCCGGCTCCGGCGCGCTCGGCGACATCGGTGCGCACATCATCGACGCCGCGCAGTTCGTCACCGGCCAGCACATCACCGGGGTGTCGGCGCTGATGGAAACGTTCGTCCACGAGCGGCCGATCGGCGGCGACCTGGTCGGCCTGGGCGGACGCGGCGAGATCGGTGCCGACGTCCCGATGGGGCCCGTCACCGTCGACGACGCCGCACTGTTCACCGCCCGTTTCAACGGCGGCCCGATCGGCATCTTCGAGGCCACCCGCTTCGCGCTGGGTCGGCGAAATGCGTTGCGACTGGAGGTCAACGGGTCGCTGGGCTCGCTGGCCTTTGACTTCGAGGACATGA
Source organism: uncultured Nakamurella sp. (assembly GCA_964236185.1). Lineage (GTDB taxonomy): Bacteria > Actinomycetota > Actinomycetes > Mycobacteriales > Nakamurellaceae > Nakamurella. The sequence goes on from CAXSEW010000052.1 coordinate 2,023, forward strand.
ACACGCTGATGTTCTACAACGGCACCGACCCGGCCGGCGAACAGGGCTTCCGGCGCATCCTGGTCACCGAACCCGAGCACCCTTACGTCGATCACTGGTGGCCGGCCGGCCACGGCCTGGGCTACGAGCACGGGTTCACCCACCAGGTGGTCGACCTGGTCACGGCGATCGACAGCGGGACCGCCACCCACCCCACTTTCGCCGACGCACTGGGCGTGCAACAGGTCCTGGCGGCAGTGGAAACCAGCGCTGGCAACGGTTCTGCCTGGCAACCTGTCCAGTCCTGACGCCGTCGCCGAGCGAAGGAAGACCGAGCAGGCCGCGGAGAAGCAGGCACTTGTGGTGCGCGGGGGCTGGCCGGGCCACTCCCCCATCGAGGCGACCGAGCTGTTCCTACCGCTCCTGCGCGACAACGGTTTCGACGTCCGGGTCGAGGAATCGCCAGACATCTATGAGGATGCCGACTATCTTCGGTCGGTAGATCTGATACTGCAGTGCGTCTCGATGGGGAGCGCCACGGAAGAGGCGGTGACCGGTCTACGCGCCGCCGTCGCAGCCGGTACCGGCCCCGCCGGTTGGCACGGCGGCATCGTCGACTCCTACCGCGACCACCCCGACTACCTGCAACTGGTGGGCGGTCAGTTCGTCGCCCACCCCGCCCGAACCGGCGTTGATCCGACGGCAAACCCGAACTTCGTTCCGCACCGCATCGACATCGCGAAGGAACACGAGATCGTCAGCGGTATCGACAGTTTCGAGCCGGTCACCGAGCATTACTGGGTGCTGACCGACGACTACAACGACGTCCTGGCCACCACCACACAGACTACGGAAGCCGGCGATGCCTGGCACCGCGACATCACCTCGCCCGCCGTCCGGACCCGGCAGTGGGGCGACGGCCACGTCTTCGTCGCCACCCCGGGACACGACCTCGACGTACTGCGGCAACCGGAAGTCCGCAGAATCATCGAGCGCGGCCTGCTGTGGGCGAGCCGCTGACTCCAGGTCACGCGGCCGAGTGGGTCAACCCGCGAACGGCAGCACCGGTCAACCCGCGAACGGCAGCACCGGTAGCCCGCCCACGCCCGGCGAGTACCGGAACACCGCGCCGGCCAACGCGTTTCCTTCGTCAAGATTCTGCGATGTGGTGATGTAGAGCTGGTCCAGATTCTCCCCGCCGAACGTGCAGGCGGTCACGCTTTTCGCCGGTACCTCGACGACCTCGTCCAACTGCCCGGCCGACGAATAGTGATGCACTGCAAAGCCTCCCCACAGCGCGACCCAGACCCCACCCTGCGCGTCGAGGGTCAGTCCGTCCGGTGATCCCTGCTGCGGATCGATGTGCACGAACGGCCTGCGGTTGGTCAGCTCCCCGTCCGGTCCGGAGTCGAAGACGTCAACCCGCCCGGTCGGCGTGTCGTTGTAGAACGCGAGCGATGCATCGGCGGTTCAGGCCAGCCCGTTGGAAATGGTGACATCGGTCAAGACCGTCTCCACCGTGCCGTCCACCCGGAGCCGGTACAGCGTTCCTGCGCCAGGAGTTTCGTCGTAGGCCATCGTGCCGCAGAGGAAATTCCCTGCCGGATCGCAGGCCCCGTCATTGAACCTGATCACATCGTTCGCGAACACCGCGCCGAGGCTGCGCACCGGTCCGTTCATCTCGTCGCACACCACGAACTCCCGCTCGGTGGCGATCACCGCACCGCCGGACTGCCGCGGACGCAGCGCGGCGGCGACCTTTCCGACATTCCACCGCGAGACGCCGCCGGTGTCCGGATCCAGGTGCAGCACATCGCCGACCAGCATGTCCACGAATCGCAAGCCACCCCACGACGACGACCAGACCGGCCCCTCGCCGTGCTCGGCGACCGGATCGGTGATCTGTTCTGCGTGGGGCATGTGGAGCTCCTCTTCGTCGGCCCGGGTACATCACCCTGCGAAACGCTAGACCCGCCGGCGGTGACAGATCAGACTGCCACCCGTGGAATGGCCGACTGAAGGCGGCAGGTTGACAGTGGAAGCAGCGGCCGTCGCCGCCAGCCGGGCCGACACCCGGAAGTCCACGAGGAGACAAGATGAACGTTCTGTACACCGCATCCGCAACTGCGACCGGGGACGGCCGGAACGGCCATACCCGCAGCTCGGACGGCATCATCGACCAGGAACTGGCCACGCCGGTGGAGATGGGCGGCGCCGGCGGAGCGACGAATCCGGAACAGTTGTTCGCCGCCGGCTATGCCGCCTGCTTCCTCTCCGCGCTGAAGCTGATCGCCCGCAAAGAAAAGGCACCCATCGCCGACGCAGCGGTCACCGCGGACGTCGGCATCGGCCCGAACGGCGCCGGTGGGTTCGGACTGACAGTGGCCTTGCACGTCGAGATGGCCGGTGTGGACGAAGCCACCGCTCAGAAGCTGGCCGATGCGGCGCACCAGGTGTGCCCCTACTCCAACGCCACCCGCGGCAACATCGACGTCACCGTCGACATCGTCACCGGCTGACCACCCACGAATGTTCGGCGGCCTCAGCAGCGTGACCATCAGCGGCCAGCAGCCATGCTGGACGACTACTGCAGTGGTGCTACAGATCCAGATGCAGCCGAAGTGCCTCTTCCAGCAGCGCCAGGACGGCGGCCGGGACTTCTCCCAGAACGACACCGACACGCTCGACGCTGACGGACCGCACTTGCTCTGCCTGTGCCTTCGAATCGACGCGAAGGCCGGTCGCACCCGCTTCGAGGAACGTCTGGAAGGGGAAAATCCGAGCAACGTTGCTGGTGACCGGTACAACGGTGACGACGCCTCGACCAAGGCGGGTCGCGGTGGTGTTCGTGCGGTCATTGCTGACGATGACTGCTGGGCGCCGCTTGTTGGACTCCTGACCACGGGTGGGTTCGAGATCGATCAGGCGGATCTCACCGCGGCGCATCCGCGATCCCGTCCGACCCCGCCGCGTCCCACAGTTGGCCGTCTCCGCCGGCTTCCCACTCCGCCCACGCCGCTGCGTAATCCTGTTCAAGATTAGGATGTCGGAGTAACCCTATTGCGTACTGGACAACGGCTGACCGGGACTTGAGCCCCGACGTGCGGGCGTACTCGTCGAGTACGGCGACGTCATTCTCCGGCAGGCTCACACTGAGCTTCATACCGAAGATGCTACCCGGGTAGCAGCACCGTGTCGAGCAGCGATGGCAGTGTGTTTGGCCAGGTCGGCTTCACTTCTTAGAAATTGCGTTAAAGCCTGACGGTGACGTCCTTCACCCTCCACGCCAAGCCGGCAGGGAGCGATCACTTAGTGGACATGGAAAGTTCATCCCAAAAGTATGGCGCGAACACACTAAGCGGGTTGACGATGTCCGCACCTTCCTCAAGGGTTTTCCGGATCTGCGCAGCGATCTGTGCTTTGAGAGATTCCATTTATGGAACAAACGAGTACAAGTCAGTTGTATCTACAACAATCGTTCTAACTTGGCCAACATCGAAAGGGAGCCTGTCAGCCGCTCGACATATTTGCACTATTGGTTTCCGGACGGCATGACGCAAGGCGAGCTCATAAAATACATTCGGATTATGGAACGACAAGTCAACGATTACGAGCTTACTATAAATTAAGTGCTCGATGATTTGCCCAGTGATCATCCCGGCTTCACCGATCTTGTCCGCACGCACTAGGTTAAGGCCGAACTCTGCGAGCGCTGGCTCTATGAGCGAGCCCATGAACAAATCAGCGTGCTTTCGTGCGTCGCTGCCCTCGTCACCAATCGGGGTTATGTAGAAGCATGCAGTGTCATAGCCCGAAACGGCTGCCGATGTAATAGGTCCCACTGACCGCGGGTTGAGTGCGCCAGCGGCCTGCTTCTTGTCGTTCACAGCGCGATTGTCAGTTGGCAGGTAGTCACCAACGAGAGTATCGACGTCGATCAGTCGCTCCGCACCACTGATCGAACGCAAGACGCCGACGAATTTTGTGTTCACTGTGAACGTTTCGATACACTCAGCAAGACCTTCTTCAGGTACACCGGCCGAGCGGGCGTAATCCATAAGTGCGGCTTGCGCCGGCAGGCGGCTGCCGACGTAAGAATCAAATAACTTCTTGAACACCTCGACATTCTCGACGGCGCATTTAAACCGCGCCCGCACGCGTGCCGACGGCGTAGTGTCGTCGCCGACCGCTTGCAGCCCGTCGGTGGTCAACTCCAGCGTTTCTGCCTTATAACTTCCTATAGTCAAACCGTACCGACTACTATTTGTGATGAGCTGACGAGTCGGGCCGCTGTCTGGACTCTTATCCAGATTGTCGAACAGGCTTACGCGTCGAACGGGCTGGCCAGATCCAAATCTGTAGATCGCGGCTGCCAGTTCAAGGGCGTCTTCGAATGTGGACGCGGGAAACAGCGGTGTCCGTCGCGCGCGCTTGCCAGCCGCTGTTTCTGGAGCATTCACACCTTCTGCGTCCGACGTTGCTGGAGCCTCGCTCGCCGGAGACTTCTGAGTTCGCTTCCTCCGGGTCCGCTTGGCCGGAGCGGCGTTGGCCCCCACATGGTCCTGCGCAATCGTTGGAGTCACGGACCGGCCGATCGCGGACTGGCCCTCTGTCTGTGGAACTGGACTTACGGCAGATGGGAGTGGATCTGGTCCGCCCGGCGAGTCCGGTGCCGTGCCATTGACAGAACCAGTTGTTGCCGTCGTCATGGGTCAAGGCTAATACCGCACAACCGAAAGCGCCCCCACACTGTTGCAGGACTGACCTACGGCCCGATAGTGGGCGCGGAGGGTTTCGAACCCCCGACCGCTCGGGTGTAAACCGAGAGCTCTTCCGCTGAGCTACGCGCCCTGGTGGAACACCGGCCGCAGCGCGACCGACCGGCACGATGATGCCACGTCGGTGCTGGTCAGGTGAAGCGACAGCGGGTTCAGCCCACCGGCAGCGCGTCCACCGCCCGCTTCCACGACGACTGGTCGCGGGCCTCCCCCGGCCCGTTGACCTCGGTGAAGGTGACCGCCCCGTCGAGCCCGACGAGGAACGTGCCGCGGTTGGCCATGCCGCCCTGCTCGTGCAGGACGCCGTAGGCCGTGGCGACCGCGCCGTGCGGCCAGAAGTCCGACAGCAGTGGAAAGTCGAAGTGCTGGGCATCGGTCCACGCCTTCAACGCGGGAGCCGGGTCCGTCGAGATCGCCAGTACCTGCACCTGGTCGTTCTGGAAGGTGCCGATGTCATCGCGCAACGCGGTCAGCTCACCGGTGCAGGTGCCGGAGAAGGCGAACGGGTAGAACACCAGCAGCACGGCCTTCTTGCCGCGGAACTCCAGGAGCGACACCGGCGCCCGGTCCGCGTCGGGCAGGGTGAATTCCGGGGCGAGCGAACCGACTTCTACGGACATGTGTTCCAGCTTTCGTCGAGGCAATGAACAACAACAGCGTCAGCGCCGGATCCGGCCCTGCTTGGCGCGGGCCAACCGCGCGATGGTCCACTCGGTGCCGCCCGGCACCGTCGTGGTCTGGGAAAGCCCGGCCGTCCGGGTGGCTTCGGCGATATCGCTCGGCTCGACATACCCGTCGCGGCCGGTTTTAGGAGTCAGCAGCCAGATCACGCCGGTGTCCGCCAGCAGGGTGATGGCATCCACCAGCGCGTCGGTCAGGTCGCCGTCTTCCTCGCGCCACCACAGCAGTACAGCGTCGAGCACGTCGTCGGCGTCTTCGTCCAGCAGGTCCGAGCCGATGATCGACTCGACAGCTTCCCTCAGCTCCGGGTCGACGTCCTCGTCATAGCCGATCTCCCCCACGACGTCGCCCGCCTTCAGGCCGAGCCGGGCAGCGACGCCATGCTCTGTCGAGCCGTGCGCCTGCCCCGAAACCTCAGTCACTGTGTCCGCATGCCTTCCTACTCGGTCAACCCTTGCGATCGCTGTGCCCAACATTATGCAAGTCAACGGTGATCTGGGAACTCGCCCCACCACCAGTCGTTCCCTTGGGGCCGTCTTCCAGCGACCCGACCTGCCCCGCGGCGGCGGAGCAGGGCCAAATACGGAAGGATGGCAGGCATCGGCTGCTCCCACCCGGGGCGGCCGCAGTCCAACCGATCGACGACCGTCGTACGCACCAGCGCACCCGCGGCCGCCGATCGCCTGACGAGGAGATCCCTTGGCTTCCTCCAGCACCCTGCCTACAACTCCCGGGCCGACAACGAACGGTCCGACAACCACCGGGCCGTCCACCACCGGAGCGGACTCCGGCCACTCGCGGCACCATCTGATCCGCGACGGTTTCGCGGCACAGTTCCCCGACGCCGACCCGGAAGAGACCCAGGAGTGGCTCGACTCGTTCGACGCCATGGTCGAAGCCGGTGGCCAGCAGCGCGCCCGCTACCTGATGATGCGGCTGCTCGGTCGCGCAGGTGAGCAGCACGTCGGCCTGCCGGCCCTGACCACCACCGACTACATCAACACCATCGCGACCGAGTCCGAGCCGTCCTTCCCGGGCGACGAAGAGGTGGAACGCCGCTACCGCAACTGGATCCGCTGGAACGCGGCGATGATGGTGCACCGCGCGCAGCGACCGGGCGTCGGCGTCGGCGGCCACATCTCGACCTACGCCTCCTCGGCGAGCCTGTACGAGGTCGGCTACAACCACTTCTTCCGCGGCAAGAACCACCCGGGCGGCGGCGACCACATCTTCTTCCAGGGCCACGCCTCGCCCGGCATGTATGCGCGGGCGTTCCTCGAGGGCCGGCTGTCCACCGACAAGATGGACGGCTTCCGGCAGGAGGTCTCCCACCCGGGCGGCGGCATCCCGTCGTACCCGCACCCGCGGCTGATGCCCGACTTCTGGGAGCACCCGACGGTGTCCATGGGCCTGGGCCCGATGAACGCCATCGCGCAGGCCAGGACCAACCGCTACCTGCACCACCGCGGCATCAAGGACACCAGCCAGCAGCACGTCTGGGCGTTCCTGGGGGACGGCGAGCTGGACGAAGTGGAATCGCGCGGCCTCATCCACCTGCCGGCCATCGACGGCCTGGACAACCTGACCTACGTCATCAACTGCAACCTGCAGCGCCTCGACGGGCCCGTCCGGGGCAACGGCAAGATCATCCAGGAGCTGGAGTCGTTCTTCCGCGGAGCCGGCTGGAACGTCATCAAGGTGGTCTGGGGCCGGGAGTGGGACGCCCTGCTGCACGGCGACAAGGACGGCGCCCTGGTGAACCTGATGAACACCACGCCGGACGGTGACTACCAGACCTACAAGGCCAACGACGGCGCGTACGTCCGCGAGCACTTCTTCGGCCGTGACCCGCGCACCAAGGCGATGACCGCCGGGATGACCGACGACCAGATCTGGGCGCTCAAGCGCGGCGGCCACGACTACAAGAAGGTCTACGCGGCCTACCACGCGGCCACCCACCACGTCGGCCAGCCGACGGTCATCCTGGCCAAGACGATCAAGGGCTTCCACCTCGGCTCGTCGTTCGAGGGCCGCAACGCAACCCACCAGATGAAGAAGCTGACCCTGGACAACCTGAAGTCGTTCCGGGACGAGCTGCACATTCCGATCACCGACGCCCAGCTCGAGGCGGACCCGTACCAGCCGCCGTACTACCACCCCGGCGACGACGCCCCGGAGATCCAGTACCTCAAGGAGCGCCGGACGCGTCTGGGCGGTTTCATCCCCGAGCGCCGGGTGACGGCCACGCCGCTGAAGCTGCCGGGTGACGACAGCTACAAGGTGATGACGCGCGGCTCGGGCAAGCAGGAGATCGCCACCACCATGGCCTTCGTCCGACTGGTCCGGGACCTGTTCAAGGATCCGGAGATCGGCAAGCGGATCGTCCCGATCATCCCGGACGAGGCCCGCACGTTCGGGATGGACTCGTTCTTCCCGTCGCAGAAGATCTACAACCCGGCCGGTCAGCTCTACACGGCCGTCGATGCGAATCTCATGTTGGCGTACAAGGAATCCGAGCAGGGCGTGATCCTGCACGAGGGCATCAACGAGGCCGGCTCGGTGGCGACCTTCACCGGCATCGGCAGCAGCTACGCCACCCACGGCGAGCCGATGATCCCGATGTACATCTTCTACTCGATGTTCGGTTTCCAGCGGACCGGCGACGGTCTGTGGGCGGCCGGCGACCAGATGTGCCGGGGCTTCCTGCTCGGCGCCACTGCGGGCCGCACCACGCTGACCGGTGAGGGTCTGCAGCACGCGGACGGCCACTCGCCGCTGCTGGCCGCGACGATGCCGCACGTGGTGGCCTACGACCCGGCCTACGCCTACGAGATCGGCCACATCGTCAAGGACGGGCTGCGCCGGATGTACGGCGGTCCGGAGGCGTCGGGAACCGGCCCGACCGCGTCCGCCGGTGACTTCGGCGGCGAGGACGTCTTCTACTACATCACCCTCTACAACGAGCCGTACGTGCAGCCGGCCGAGCCGGCCGGGCTCGATGTGCAGGGCCTGCTCAAGGGTATGTACCTGCTGGCCCCGGCGGCAGAACCCGACGGCAGGGCTCGGGTCCAGCTGCTGGCCTCCGGCGTGGGGGTGCGGTGGGCCCTGGAGGCACAGGATCTGCTGGCGAAGGACTGGAACGTCGCAGCGGACGTCTGGTCGGTCACCAGCTGGAGCGAGCTGCGCCGCGAGGGCGACGCCATCGAGCGGGCGAAGCTGCTCGACCCGTCCGGCAACCACGCCGAGCCCTATGTCACCACCGTGCTGGCCGACCGCCCCGGTCCGGTCATCGCCACCAGCGACTACCAGCGGGCTGTGCAGAACCAGATCGCGCCGTGGGTGCCGGGCGAGTTCGTCGCGCTGGGGGCGGACGGCTTCGGCTTCTCCGACACCCGGGCCGCTGCCCGCCGGCACTTCCTCATCGACGGTCCGTCGATGGTGGTGGCGTCGCTGGCAGCCTTGGAGCGTCAGGGTGGGTACCGCGAGGGCGCCGCCTCTGAAGCGGTAGAGAAGTACCAGCTCCGCGATGCCAGTGCCGGCACGTCGGGGAACGCGGGCGGCGAGTCCTGAGCTGACCACCCGGGCTGCCCGGGCGGCGGACGGCGTCGGGGATCGAACGCCACCGACGGGCGCGGCGCATGACACCCTGATCCGGTGATTGCCCCCGGCTCCGACATCCCTACCGCCGCCGACGGGCCACCCAGCATCGGCGCCGCCACCCTGCGCAAGGTGGAGCGGGCCGCCGGCGGCCTGGCCACCCGGTCCGTCGCCCTGATGGACGAGCGACTGCCGTGGTTCCGTGCGCTCCCAGCACAGCAACGCAGCTGGGTCACCCTCGTGGCGCACGCCGGCATCGCCGGTTACGGCGGCTGGGTCAGCGGCGAACTGGAGGGCTACAAGCTCACCGAGGCCGTCTTCGGGTCAGCACCCCGCGAACTGGTGCGCAGCGTCTCGCTACGGCGCACGGTGGAGCTGGTCCGCATCGCGATCTCGGTCGCCGAGGAGCATCTTCCGGCCCTGGCGGCCACCCCGGCGGAGTCGACCGCGCTGGCAGATTCCCTGTTGCGCTACTCGCGGGAGGTCGCCTTCTCCGCGGCCGGCGTCTACGCAGCGGCTGCCGAATCACGCGGCGCCTGGGACCAGCGGTTGGAGGCGCTGGTCATCGACAGCATCGTGCGCGGTGACGGCGGTGACTCGCTCGCCTCCCGGGCGGCCGCACTGAACTGGGATTTCTCCGGACCGGTGACCGTAGTCGTCGGATCGCCACCCGGGCCGGACGGGACGGCCGGTGGCCCGGCCGAGCCGGCGGTGGGTGCGCTCTCCCCGGCCGAACGAACCCGACGGTCGGCCGCCCTCGCCCGGACGGCGGAACGGGCGGCCGGGCTGGGCGTGACCGCCCTGGCCGGCCTGCACGGCGACCGGCTCATCCTGGTGTTGTCCGCGATCCAGGAACAGGCACTGTCCGACGGGGTGGATGCGTTGCTGACCACCTTCGGGCCCGGTCCGGTTGTCCGTGGGCCCATCGGCACGGGGCTCTCCGGCGCGATGGTCTCCGCCCGGCTGGCCCTGTCGGGCATCCGGGCGGTGGCCGGTTGGCCTGCTGCGCCGCGGGGCGTAGACGTAGAGAGCCTACTGCCCGAACGGGTCCTCGCCGGCGACGAGGAGGCCCGGGAGTATCTGCGGCGCAACGTCTTCGGCCCGCTGATGGCGGCCGGCGACCCGCTGCCGGCCACGCTGGACACCTACCTGGCCACCGGCGGAGCCCTGGAGCCGACCGCCCGCCTGCTGTTCGTCCACGCCAACACCGTGCGCTACCGGCTGCGCCGGATCACCGACATCACCGGGCTGGACCCGACGTCGAGCCGGGAGGCATTCACGCTGCAGGTGGCGCTGGCCATCGGGCGGCTACCCGCGACAGTGACCTCATCACTTTTGGCATAATCAGCGCTGGCCGTTGGAGGATTCCTACAAGCCAGCGCAGCGGACTTGGTAGATCCGCCGACCGGGTCCGACGGGCTACGGCGTGGTTGGCTGATAGGCGTGCTGGCCATCGTCGCCCCTGGACAGGGATCGCAGAAACCCGGAATGCTCGCTGCCTGGCTCGAGCTGCCCGGGATGACCGAGCTGGCCACCTCCTTCGGTGAGGCGGCGGGGCTGGACCTGATCCGGCTGGGCACCACCGCCGATGCCGACGAGATCAAGGACACCGCCGTCACCCAGCCGCTGGTGGTGGCGGCAGCGCTGCTGGCCGGTCGCGCGCTGACCGTGCCCGACGGTGCGGTCACCGCCGGGCACTCCGTCGGTGAACTGGCCGCCGCGGCTCTCGCCGGAGTGCTGGACCCCACCACCGCCGTCCGCACCGCTGCTGTCCGCGGCGCCGCCATGGGCGAGGCTTGCGCGGCAGCGCCGACCGGCATGTCAGCCGTCCTGGGCGGCGACTCCGATCAGGTGCTGCGCCTGCTGGCCGACCTGGACCTGGTCGGCGCCAACGTGAACGGGGGCGGCCAGATCGTCGCCGCCGGATCACTCGGGGCGCTCGCCGCGCTCGCCGCCGCTCCTCCGTCCGGCGCGCGGGTGATCCCACTGCCGGTCGCCGGCGCCTTCCACACCGCCTACATGGCCCCTGCCGAGAGCGCCGTCGCACAAGCACTGGCGGCGATCTCCCCGGTCGACCCGCAGCGCCCGCTGCTGACCAACTCCGACGGCAGCGTGGTGACGTCCGGCCGCGCCTACCTGGACCTGCTCGCCGCCCAGGTCACCCGGCCGGTCCGGTGGGACGCCTGCATGGCCACGTTCAGTTCGCTCGGGGTCACCGGCGTGTTGGAACTGCCGCCGGCGGGCACTCTGGTCGGCTTGGTGAAACGGGAACTCAAAGGTCCCGGCGCACCGGGCACCTTCGCCCTCAAGACCCCTGAC
>CAXSEW010000053.1:0-13358 GCA_964236185.1 uncultured Nakamurella sp.
CGGATTGTCCGGGAGCCGGTCGTCGTCGTTTACCGGTTGTCTGCGGAGAAGTCGGCGCCGGGCCGGCCGAACTGACCATTCTCGATCGGAGGGATAGTGGCCTTTGTATTTGGTCGATCGAAATACCTGGATGACGGGAAAACGGCTCCGGGGTGACCAATCGACGACCCCCCGGCATTCTGCCCGCGTCAGCGGACATTGGATCGACATCCACTGCTAGAGCGCAAGTCTCGTTGCACATCGATGCACCGGGCGGCCGACGGGAGGTGGGGCGTCCCCGGCCGGATCCAGTCGGTGCGCCGGCTCCGCGCGGCGGTTCGCGACAGGGGTCGGCGCAGGGCCGCAGAACCGGCAGGGCCGCAGAACAGCAGGACGGCAAATTTTCCGGCTCGGCCCGATCAGCGGCCAGATGGGTGATGATGGGTGTCTCACCTTCACTGCGCTGAAAGGTTCCCCATGGCTCAGGTCACGAATGTCAAACTCCTCGATGATCTCGACGGCACGAGAGCAGTCGAGACAGTTGCCTTCGGAATGGACGGCGCGCTGTATGAAATTGACCTGAGTGCGCGGAACGCGAAGGCACTGCGCAAGGCGCTGGCCGTATTCGTGGAGGCGGGCCGGGAACGCAAGGCGACCCCTCCGGTTGCGTCCGGCCGAGCCCGCAGCAAGCCGGCCGGGCCGGATGCGGCCGTCATCCGGCGATGGGCGCACGAGAACGATGTGCCGGTGTCGGTCCGGGGTCGGGTTTCGGCCGGTGTTCGAGCCCAGTATTTGGCCGCCACCGGCGAGTAGCAGGCGTCGGCATCCCGGGACCGTGGCCGGCGTCAGGCCTGACTCAGCGGTTTCCCGAAGTCGGTGGCGGGTACTTTGACCAGGTACGCCTCACCTGCCTGGAATCGCTCGGCCGCCTGTGGTCCAGCACCGAGGGCCTGACTTCGCGTCCCGCGCCTGCGGGGCGCCGGGAGAGAACTTGACGATCGCCGCCAACGGGGTCAGCAGTCGCACCATCCCCACCGACGCCGCCGGTATGCAGGCGCGACTGCTGCACGAGTTGGAACCGGTGGTCGAGGCCAACCTCAACCGGCATCTCTCGGTCTTCAAGAACTGGATGCCGCACGACTACATCCCGTGGAGTCAGGGCCGGGACTTCGCTCTGCTGGGCGGCGAGGACTGGCGCCCGGAGGACTCGCCGCTCGACGCGTCCGCCAAGGTCGCGATGGTGGTCAACCTGCTGACCGAGGACAACCTGCCCTCCTACCACCGGGAGATCTCCACCCGGTTCGGCAAGGACGGCGCCTGGGGCCAGTGGGTCGGCCGGTGGACCGCAGAGGAAGGCCGGCACGGAATCGCTCTGCGCGACTACCTGGTGGTGACCCGGGGAGTCGACCCGGTGGAGTTGGAGAACCTGCGCATCGCCCACATGACGGCCGGTTACGACTCCGGTGACAAGTCGGTGTTGCGCACCGTCGCCTACGTGTCGTTCCAGGAGCTGGCGACCCGGGTCTCGCACCGGAACACCGGCAGGGCCACCGGTTGCCCGCTGGCCGAGCAGCTGCTCGCCCGGATCGCCCAGGACGAGAATCTGCACATGATCTTCTACCGCAATCTGCTGGCTGCCGCGTTCGACATGGCTCCCGACATCACCATGGAGGCGGTGCGCGACGAGGTGCTCGGTTTCGAGATGCCCGGCGCCAACATGCCCGGGTACACCCGCAACGCAGTCACCATCGCCAAAGCCGGGATCTACGACCTACGGCTGCACCACGACGCGGTCGTCCAGCCGGTGCTCAAGTACTGGAATGTCTTCACCCGCACCGACCTCGGCCCGGCCGGCGAGAAGGCGCGCGAGGAACTCGCCGCGTTCCTGGTCGGGCTGGATGCCCAGGCAAGCCGCTTCGTCGAGCAACGCGAGAACATGCGGGCTCGGCAGGCGGCGCGTGCGGCCGCGCAGTCCTGAACCGCTGGTTCTCACCGGTCCAGGCCTGGCTGAGCAGGCCCACGGTAGGTTCGCCGCCATGACCCGTTCGGAGCTGCCGCAGGCGGTCCGGCGCTGGCGGGACAGCGTCGACGGATGGATCCGGGTCGACGATCCGGACAGTGCCCACAATCTGGCCGGCCGCACTGTCCCGACGCAGTTGCCGCGGGTCGTCGTGGTCGGGGAAACCAACCGCGGCAAATCGACGCTGGTCAATGCACTCCTGGGGGTGCCCGGGCTGTCGCCGGTAGATGCCGGCGCTGCCACCTGCAGCTACCTCGTCTTCACCCACGCTACCCAGCCCTACGCCATCGCCCGGTTCGGCGGCGGCATGGCAGACATCAGTTTTCCGCCGAGCCGGCTGCGCGCCTGGGCCACGCTCGACGGCGAGCCGGACGTGGATCTGCCACATCCGCGCTGGATCGAGGTCGGCATAACGGCAGAGCTCACGTCCGTGCTGACGGTGGTCGACACGCCGGGCGTCGGCGGCCTGGTCGCCGCGCACGCCGAGCTCGCCGCGGAAGCCGCTGCGGCCGCCTCCGCCGTGCTGTTCGTCGTCGACGCGGCGGCGCCACTGACCCGTGGCGAGGTCGATTTCCTGCGAGGTCTGTCGGAGCGGGTCGAAGCCGTGCACTTCGTCCTCACCAAGACCGACGCCTACCGGGGCTGGCGGGAGATCGTCGCCGCCAACCAGGAGCTGCTGGCCCGGCATGCGCCGCGGTTCGCCGGGGCGGAGTTCCACCCGGTGTCCGGCAGGCTCGTCGATGCGGCAGCCGCCACCGCCGACGCGAAGATCGCCGGCGTGCTGCTGCAGCAGTCCGGCATCCCGCGGCTGCGGTTGGTGCTGCAGCGGGCCGTGGTCGAGTCGGCCACCGTGCTGGCGGAGGCCAACATCGTCCGGACCAGCGTGACCGTGCTGGCCGGCGCGCTCGCCCGGCTCGACGGCCGGCGGCAGGGGCTGTCGGCCGGAGCAGCACAGGGCGAGGTGCTGCGGGCCCGGCGCGAACAACTGGCGGCTCGCCGGCGCGCCGGCACCCGCGGCTGGCAGGTGATGCTCCGGGCGGAGATCCAGCGGGCCCGGGTGGACCTGGTGCACGACACGGCCAGGGAGGTCCGCGAGGCGGCGCAGCTGTTCCGGGCGTCGATCGACCAGGCGGACAGCGCCGACCTGAAGAACATGCCGTTCCACATCGACGCGTGCGCCCAGGCGATGACGGCCCGCGCGCACGGCCGGCTGATCGACGCGATGGGCCGCATCTGCCGGTCGGTGCTGACGGCGCTGTTCCAGCCGCAGGAATTGGCCGTGCTGATCGCCCAGCTGGCCACCAGGCCGTACTCGCCGCTGTTCACCCGGGCGCCGGAGAAGACCCGGAATGTGGACGACACCATCCTGACCATGTCGGGCGCCGGGATGGGCTTCACGCTGTCCCGGATGGTCACCATGCTCCCGGCGGCGGCGCTGCCTGCCGCCTTCGGTGTGGTGCTGGCACCGGTGTCGATCGTCGTGGGCGGTGCGGCGGCGTACTACCTGATGCGGTCCCGACGGCGGATGGCCGACAAGGTCCAGCTCAAGCGGTGGCTGATGGAGGTGCTGGGTGAGGCCAAGGCGCAGATCGAGAGGAACGTCGCCGAGCAGTTCATCGAGGCCGAGGAACAGCTGACCCTCGCCCTGGACGACGTGCTGACCAGACAGGTCGCCGGGTTGGACCAGGAGATCCGGCAGGTCGACGCGGCGTTACGGCTGGATGCGACCGAGCGGGCCGCACAGTTGCGGGCGATCGACGACCGGCGCGCCGGCGGGCTGTCCATCCTGTCCGCGGGGGAGGCGCTGTTGCAGCGGCTGCGGCCGGGGGAAGTGCCGGCCGGGTCGGTCATGCCCCCACCGCTGGCCGGACCGGCCACCGAGGTCCGGCCGCCGTCGCGGTTCGCCGGCCTGGACCTGTCGGCCCTGCGGGCCGCCGGAGCGAGCGCCCGGCCGCCTCGCGGCGTGGATGGAACCGGAATCGTCGGGGTCGAGTCGTAGCGCAACCGCGTCACCCACCGATGACCAGCTGAAGGAGTGTGGACATGGAGTTCGGCACCGGCCACGACGTGCGGCCAGGAGACGACATCACGATGGAGACCTCTGCCGGCGCCCAGGATCTCGGGCAGGCCACCTACGACTCCGACCACGACGGAGTGGGCGACTCGGTGATCATCATCCAGGGCGACCACCAGTACCTGATCACCGATGCCGACCAGGACGGCTACGCCGACTCGGTGCGTGCCTTCGACTCCTCCGGCCACGAGATCGACCCGTCGCCCGGACACCCGGTCGACGACCCGGGCTACAGCGACGTCGGGCAGGGCAGCAATGTGCACGGTGGTGCCGGCGACGGTCCGTTCGGAGTCGCGGCGGCCGGGAGCCTGACTGCGGGAACAGGTTCGACCGGCACCGAGGTGGCGATGACGGTGACCGGCGACGACGGCACCGCGCAGGAGCTCGGCGCAGTAACGGTGGATCTGGACCGCGACGGCAGGCCCGACACCGCGGTGGTCCGGGCGCCGGACGGCGCGGTCATCGGGTACACCGATCGCGACGGCGACGGCATCGCCGACCAGATGACCCGGATCGGGGCGGGCGGCGAGGTCGTCATCTCCGTCAGTGTCGGTGGCGGTGGCTGGGAAGTGGCGGCGACCGGTCACCTGGACGAGGACGGGGCGCTGGTCGAGGACCTGGTTCCGGTGGTGTCGCCGGCGATCTGAGGGCCGTACCGGCCGCACTTCCGCCGCTGTCGGTGGCCCGTTCTACAGTGATCTGGTGTCAGTCACCCCCGCTGTCGACCCGGCTTCCGCCCACCCACCGAGCGACCTGACGGCGTCCGCCGGCGCCGGCGAACACAGCGTCGACGCAGCATTTCTCGCGCTACCGCTGCGCCGCCTGGCCGATGCCGCGCTGTCGGCCGCGTCCGCCGCCGGCGCGTCCTTCGCCGATTTCCGGTTCGAACGCCTGCTGGCCAGCAGTCTGTCGCTGCGCGACACGGCCGTGCAGTCGTCCGTCGACTCCGAGACGACCGGCTATGCGGTGCGGGTGCTGGTCGAGGGAACCTGGGGCTTCGCGGCCGCCGTGGTGCCCACCGCGGAGGGGGCGGTCGCCACCGCGCGGCAGGCCGTGGCCGTCGCCCGGGCCCTGCGCGGTGTCGTTGCCGAGCGGGTGGACCGCGCCGACGAGCCGGTGTATCGGGATGCGGCGTGGGTCAGCGACTACCGGATCGACCCGTTCTCGGTGCCGACCACCGACCGGGTGGCGTTGCTGCTGGACCGCACGGAGCGGTTGCTGGCGGCCGACGGCGTCGCCCACGCCTACGCCGGATTGCTCTCGGTCAAGGAGAACAAGTTCTACGCCGACACCGCCGGCACCACCACCACCCAGCAGCGGGTCCGGCTCGAGCCGACGCTCTCGGCGGTGGCCGTCGACGCCGCCTCCGGTGGGTTCGAGTCGATGGCGTCGCTGACCCCGCCGGTCGGACGCGGCTTCGAGTACCTGACCGACGGCACCTGGGACTTCGATGCCGAGATCGCCACCATCCCGCAGCACCTGGCCGAGAAGGTGAAGGCACCGTCGGTCCAGGCCGGCCCGACCGACCTGGTCATCGACCCGACCAACCTGTGGCTGACCATCCACGAGTCGATCGGCCACGCCACCGAGTACGACCGGGCGATCGGGTACGAGGCGGCGTATGCCGGCACTTCGTTCGCCACCCCCGACAAGCTCGGCACCCTGCAGTACGGCTCGCCGGCGATGACGGTGACCGGGGACCGCACGGTCCGGCACGGTCTGGCCACCATCGGGTACGACGACGACGGGGTGGCCGGGCAGTCCTGGAACCTGATCGAACGCGGCATTCTCACCGGGTATCAGCTGGACCGGGTCTTCGCCCATCGGCTGGGTCTGCCGCGGTCGAACGGGTGCGCCCACGCCGATTCACCGCTGCACCAACCGCTGCAGCGGATGGCGAACGTGTCGTTGCAGCCCGACCCGGACGGCGGCAGCACCGCGGAATTGATCGCCGGCGTCGACGACGGCATCTACGTCGTCGGAGACAAGTCGTGGTCGATCGACATGCAGCGGTACAACTTCCAGTTCACTGGCCAGCGGTTCTACCGCATTCGGGGTGGTGAGCTCGCCGGCCAGGTGAAGGACGTCGCCTACCAGGCCACCACGACCGACTTCTGGGGCGCCATGGACGCCGTCGGCGGGCCGCAGACCTACCTGCTCGGGGGCGCCTTCAACTGCGGCAAGGGCCAGCCGGGTCAGGTCGCCGCGGTGTCGCACGGCTGCCCGTCCGCCCGCTTCCGCGGCATCACCATCCTCAACACGGTCTCCGAGGGCGCAGCATGACTACGCCTGGCGGCGCCGGTTCGACCGGAGCAGGCATGTCGTCAGCAGGGCAGACCGTGCTGTCACCGCAGCAGATCGTCGAGGCGGCGCTGCAGGCGTCCCGGGCCGACGGCGCCATCGTGGTGGCGGCGACGACCAGTACCGCCAATGTTCGGTGGGCGAACAACACGGTGACCACCAGCGGGGTGTCCGACTCGCTGTCCTGGTTCGTGGTGTCGGTGGTCGCCGGCGCCGCGGCCACGGTCAACGCCTCGGTGTCCGCCGCCGCCACCCCGGCGAGTGTCGCCGAGGTGGTGCGCCAGTCCGAGCGCGAGGCGGCCGCCGCCGCCTCGGCCGGCCGGGCTCGGGACTACGCCGAACTGGTCAGCCCCACGCAGGCCGGCGGATCGGATGCCGGATTCGACGAGCCCGGCGCACAGACCTCGTTCGAGGTGTATGCCCGGCTGCTGACCGACCTCGCTGCCGCCTTCGACGGGGCCCGGTCGGCGGAACGACTGCTGTTCGGGTTCGCCCGGCACGAGATGGAGACGAGCTACCTCGGCACCTCCACCGGGATCCGGCGGCGTTGGGTGCAGCCCACCGGGACGGTGGAACTCAACGCGAAGACCGCCGACCTGGCCGGATCAGCGTGGAGCGGCGCGTCCAGCCGGGACTTCACCGAGGTCGATCTGCTGGCGGTATCGATGGCACTGGGCCGGCGGCTGGACTGGGCGTCCCGGCGGGTGGAGATCCCGGCAGGCCGGTACGACACCGTGCTGCCGCCCACCGCCGTCGCCGACCTGATGACCAGCCTGTCCTGGGCGGCCGGTGCCCGCAGCGCCCATGAGGGACATTCGGTGTTCAGCGCAGCCGGTGGCGGCACCCGGGTCGGCGAACGGCTGACCGACCTGCCACTGACGCTGTACTCCGATCCGGTCTACCCGGGTCTGGAGTCCGCGCCGTTCGTGCTCACCGGCGCGTCGTCGGACGACTTCTCGGTGTTCGACAACGGCGCCACCATCGGCCGCACCGACCTGGTCGCCGGCGGCGAGATCGCCGGCCTGGTGCACACCCGCGCGGCCGCCGCCGAGTACGGCGTCCCATTCACCACCGTTGCCGACAACCTCGTCCTCGACGGTGGCGACCCCTCGCTGACCATCGACGACCTGGTGGCCGGGGTGCAGCGCGGGCTGCTGGTCACCTCCCAGTGGTACATCCGGGAAGTCGACCCGATGACGCTGCTGATGACCGGCCTGACCAGGGACGGCGTGTTCCTCATCGACCACGGTGAGATCGCCGGTGCGGTCACCAACTTCCGGTTCAACATGTCACCGCTGGACGTGCTGCGCCAGGCGGTGGCGGTGGCCCGGACCGAACCGGCCCTGTCGCGGGAGTGGAGCGACTGGTTCACCCGCAGCGCGATGCCGGCGATGCGGGTCGACGGGTTCAACATGTCGTCGGTGTCGAAGGCGCAGTAGGTGAACACTCGGAAAGATTGTCCCGCATATTCGTCGGCGGCTGTCCGATCCGGTCGGTGCCGTTCGTCGTCTGGTCGTAGCAATCCCCGACACCAGGAGTAGCGCCCGAGGTATCTGATGTTCGTCGCCACCGACCCCGAACCCGACCGCTCGGATGCGCCGGAGCCTGACATCGAGGAGTGGTTCGCCGACGTGAACAAGGGCGGCCGCTGGATCACCGGGACCGGCTGCGGCCGCCGGCGGATGCGGTGACCGTCCGGGTCCGCTCGGGCGAGCTGCTGGTCACCGACGGGCCGTTCACCGAGTCCAAGGAGTGGATCTGCGGCTTCGACCTGCTGGAGTGCGCCGACCTCGACGAGGCGATCGACATCGCCTCCAAGCATCCGCAGGCGCGCGGCGGTCGGCTCGAGCTCCGCCCGATCTGGCCGTTAAACGAAGGCTGACCGACCTGGGGCTCGGCGCCGGGCCACCGGAATCGATGGGCGACGACACAGCCGGCCCTTCGCCGGAGGTCGCGGGCGCGCTCACGGCAGCTGTGGCCGGCGAGCGGTTAGGCATCGCCGCGTCGTTGATCCGCGCCACCGGCGACTGGGAGCTGGCGGAGGACTGCCTGCAGGACGCCGTGGAGCGGGCGCTGGCCCGGTGGCCGGCCGACGGCGTGCCGGACAATCCCGCGGCCTGGCTGACCACCACGGCCCGACATCGGGCGCTGGACGTCCTCCGGCGGCGGCGCACCGAAACCGACAAGCTGCGGGAGCTGATGGCCGACGACGAGCGGGACCCGGCGCCGGTGGTCGCGCTGAACCGGGCGGCGGCGGTCGGCTTCCGCGATGGCCTGGAAACCGGATTGCATGCGCTGCAACAGGTGTCATTCTCCGGTGAACTCGCCGGTTACCACCTGGGGGCCGCGGTGCGGGCCTATCTGCTGCGTCGCTGCGGCCGTACCGGGGAGGCGCTGGCGGCCTATCGGGAGGCGCTGGTCCTGGTACCAACGGCAGCCGAACGGCGATTTCTGCAGCGCCGGGTCGAGGAACTCACGGGTCTATGAAGGTCGCTCGGCTGCCC
This sequence comes from uncultured Nakamurella sp., assembly GCA_964236185.1. Taxonomy (GTDB): domain Bacteria; phylum Actinomycetota; class Actinomycetes; order Mycobacteriales; family Nakamurellaceae; genus Nakamurella. Next base: position 8,879 of record CAXSEW010000053.1, read on the forward strand.
GTTGCCGGACGCACACCGAGCTCGGCCAGGGCCAGGGCAGCGAGTTGCTGCGCCGCCGCGGGATCCCCGTGGCGCCACCGGGCGACCGGGTCGGGTCCGAGGCGGGCCAGCCGGGACAGCGGCAGCGACGTCGCCGCCCGCAGCGCGAGCAGGTCGACGTCGCCCGACAGTCGGACCGCGGCGGCCGCCTCCCGGGCGTAGCGGAACCTATACGGCACCCACCTGGACGCCGCGTAGGCGATGGGCAGCCCTGCCACGACCAGCGCGAGTACCAGCGCGAGCCGGGCGACCACGGTTGTCGTGGTGGTACCGGCAGCGGCGACCGCCTGGCCCGCGGCCGCCGCCGCCGCCAGCGGATCGCGGAGACGATCGCCGATCAGCGGCGTGCCGGACACCTTCGACGCGGCGTCGGTCAACCCGCCGGCCAGGCTTTTGCCGGCATTCTCCAGCAGCCGACCCGGTTCCTGCAGCCGCAGCACGACACCTTTGACGCCGACCGCCAGCCGGATCCACAGCCAGCACCACGACGCCACGCCGATGTCGAGCGCCAGCTGCCGCGCGCGCCGGACAGGGTCGTCGGCGTACCACTTCACGGTGCTGTCCACCTCTGGGCAGCGGCGGGCAGAACGGTGATCGGCATGAATCCTCCGGGATTGTGCGGCGACGACGATGTGCGAAGAAGCTGTGCCCAGCCGGCACGGCGGCGATGCCGTCGCAGGAGGTCAGATCTGCGGGCTCCGCCGCTCGATCGACGTCAGGTCGCCAGATGCCAAGGTGGCATGCGATTCGTTCGCGGGTGCCGACCACCCGGAAGCCCAGAGCGGCGTGCAGGCGCAGGCCTGCCAGGTTCTCCGGGAAGACGCCGGACTGGATGGTCAAGACACCGGCCGCTTCGTTCGATGTGATGAGAGCCTCCAGCAGCACGCTGCGGACGCCAGTGCCGGCGACGTCGGCGCGGACGTAGACCGAGTGCTCCACGACGCCGCTGTACACGCGCCTCTCCGACACTCCGGTGGCGGCGATCCTGCCGAGTACCGATCCGGCCTGGTCGACGCTGACCAGACGGTGCCCCGGCAACCGGTTGGAGTCGAACTGGCGAGCCGGGTCAGACTGGAAGAAGCGGACCGCCATGTCACCAGGCCCAGCGGTCCGATGGTCCAACGGGCTGTTCGGTGGCTACACGAGCTGCGCGAGTTGCTCGGCGTCGGGCGCCGTCTGCCGGCGGAACCGGTAGACGCGCGGCGGGACGACGATGAACTCGGGCTCGGCGCGCTTGCGCTTGCGGGTCCGTTGCAGGAGCACCAACGCGAGTACGGCCAGCAGCACCGGGGCCACCCGCTTGAGGATGGGTGCGCCGGCGGACTGGATCAGGTTGATGGGCTCTGGTCCCGCGCCCGGTACCCGATGTGCCCCGACCGAGCGGTAGGGCTCGGTGCTGAGCGGAACTTCACCGGTGTGATCGGAAGCGGCCGCGACCTCGGCGGCGACCTCGTCCGGATCGATCTCGTTGAGCAGCTCGACACCGCCGGAGGGCCGACCGGAAAGCTGGGTGGACACGCAATCGGCGAACTGCCCGATGAGCTTGTTGCCCACCTCGACCATCACCCCCCGACCGAACTGAGCCGGGCGGCCGGTGATCGACAGCGTCGTGACCAGGTCGACGGCGGTCCGGCTGGGAGAGACCGCCGTGGCGGTGGCCGTGACCAGCATGGCGGCGGTCGAGGACGAGCGGGCGGCGTTTCCGGAGGCTTCGATGCGCGCCTTGTGGGTCACTGGGTCCTTGTCGACGATCTTCGCCTTGCCCTTGTAGTTCAGCTGGATCGGGCCCAGCTTGATCTTGACCGAGCCGGTGAATTCGTCTCCGGTCACCGTCTCCAGGGTGGCGCCCGGGAAGCACGGTCCGACCTTCTCCATGTCCAGCAGCGTCGACCAGGCGGTTTCGATGCCGACCGGCACCTCGAATCGGTGTTCCAGCTCCACAGTGACCTCCGGGTCCGCGCGGCCCCACCTGTTGCCGGTCCGCTGCTGTAATCGTATGGCTGCAACGGAGTCCGGGGCCAGCGGGGTCACGCCGCCACCGTCGTATCTCGACGGCCGCGGTGCTAGGTCGTCCGACGGTTGGACGTGGCTCAGATCACGACTGTCGGAGATCCGTGCCAGTATCTGGGCAGGCGCTCACTCCCCTGTTCGCCGGGGCCTGGAGTGTCCAAACGATGCGTCAACGCCGACGGAGTGGCTCGGCGGCCCCACCCATGGGTCGCCGTGGGCCGCTTCCGTGGCAGCGCCCAATGCTTCCGGCGATCCCGGAGGTGGGACCCATTCGACGAGGAGATGTACCGGTGGTCAATCAGCAGTGGATCGACAGCCTGGCGACGGCCAGGGGAGTCAAGGAGCGGGGTGTCACCGGAGCGGGCGCCACGCCGGCCGCCGAGGCGACGCCGTCGCCGGCGCAGGTCATCGCCGGGTTGAAGGCGACCAGTGGCGGTGAGGACCTGATCCAGCTGCTGAGTCCGGAAGGCCTGTACACCGCCCATCCGGACTATCCGCTGGACGTCTCCGCCGAGATGTTGCGCGGGCTGTACCGGGACATGCTCCTGGTCCGCCGGTTCGACCGCGAGGGAAACGCGCTGCAGCGCCAGGGTCAGCTGTCCATCTGGGTGCCCCTGCTGGGTCAGGAGGCGGCGCAGATCGGTGCCGGCCGGGCGCTCGAGCCCGGTGACATGGCCTTTCCGTCCTACCGCGAACACGGCGTGGCCTGGTGCCGCGGCATCGACCCGACGGAGATTCTTGGCATCTTCCGCGGCAACGACCACATGAACTGGGATCCGTACGCCACCGGCTTCAGCGGGTACGCCATCGTCATCGGCAACCAGGTGCTCAACGCGACCGGTTACGCGATGGGCCAGCGGCTCGACGGCGCGGCCGAGGCGACGATGGCCTTCTTCGGCGACGGCGCCACCAGCCAGGGCGACGTGCACGAGGCGATGGTCTTCGCCGCCGCCTACGACGCCCCCGTCGTCTTCTACTGCCAGAACAACCAGTGGGCCATTTCCGAGCCGGTGGAGCGGCAGTCCCGGGTGCCGCTGTTCCACCGGGCGCGCGGGTACGGATTCCCCGGCTTCCGGGTGGACGGGAACGATGTGCTCGCCTGCCTCGCGGTGACCAGGTGGGCGCTGGAGGAGTGCCGATCGGGTAACGGACCGGTGCTGATCGAGGCATTCACCTACCGGATGGACGCCCACACCACCTCCGACGACCCGACCCGCTACCGACAGGCCGACGAGGCGCAGGCCTGGAAGCTGCTGGACCCGATCGAGCGGGTGAAGGTGCACCTGGCGCGCACCGGCATGGCCGACTCCGCCTTCTTCGACGAGGTGGACGCCGAGGCCGACGCGCTGGCCGCCCGCTTCCGCGCGTTCTGCGTGGGCATGGAAGTGCCGGCGCCGGAACGTATCTACCGCAATGTCTACAGCGAGCCGAATCCGCAGCTGGACCGGCAGCGCGACGAGTACCTGGCCTACCTGGACGGGTTCGCGGACGAGCTGGAGGTGCGCCCGTGACGGCGCCGGGGACAGCCCCCGGCCTGCAGAACGGTGCAGCGCGCGGTGTCGTCAACGGGTCGCCGGTCGCCAGCAGGTCGTCGGGAGCGGTCCCCACCACCCTGGCCAAGGCCTTGAACATGGGCCTGCGCGCCAGCATGGAGCACGACCCGAAAGTGCTGGTGATGGGCGAGGACGTCGGCAAGCTGGGCGGCGTCTTCCGGGTCACCGACGGCCTGCAGAAGGACTTCGGCGAGCACCGAGTCCTGGACACGCCGCTCGCCGAGTCGGGCATCATCGGCACCGCGATCGGGCTCGCCATCCGCGGCTACCGCCCGGTGACGGAGATCCAGTTCGACGGTTTCGTGTTCCCCGGGTTCGACCAGATCGTCTCGCAGCTGGCCAAGCTGACGTTCCGTACCCAGGGCCGGTACAAGATGCCGGTGGTCGTCCGCATCCCCTTCGGCGGTGGCATCGGCGCGGTCGAGCATCATGCCGAGGCGCCCGAGTCGTTCTTCTGCCACATCGCCGGCCTCCGGGTGGTGACTTGTTCCAACGCGGCGGACGCCTACCTGATGATCCAGGAGGCCATTGCCTGCGACGACCCGGTGGTGTTCTTCGAACCCAAACGCCGCTACTGGGAGAAGGCCCCGCTGGATCCCGAGGCCACCGCCAGCACGTCGACCTTCTCATCGGTGGTCCGGCGACAGGGAACCGACGTCACCGTGGTGTCCTACGGCCCGTCGATGCCGGTGCTGAGCGCGGCAGCCACAGCGGCTGCGACCGAGGGTCGATCGCTCGAACTCATCGACCTCCGGTCACTCTCGCCGCTGGACCTCGAGCCGGTGCTGGCGTCCGTCCGCAAGACCGGCCGGCTGGTGGTGGTCACCGAGGCGCCGCGCGAGTCCTCGATCAGCGGCGACATCGCCGCCCGAGTGATG
>CAXSEW010000054.1:0-13220 GCA_964236185.1 uncultured Nakamurella sp.
CGACATCGCCTCCGGTCTGGCGATCGAGAGTGCCGAGTTCGCAGCGCTGTTCGCTACCGATGACCAGAAGGACGGTATGGCGTCCTTCCTCGAGAACGGGCCGGGGAAGGCCACCTTCACCGGACGCTGAGGCGTGGCCACCTGCAGCGGAGGCTGAGCGTGTCGACCGTTCCGGGGCGCGCCGGCTACCGCTTCGACGCCGGCGACCTGTCCTTCTTGATGTCGCAGGCCGGGACTGACGCGCTCAGCGCGGCCGAGGCGTTGCCGCTGACCGAGGCGACCGTGCTGGCCGACCTGACCGCGTTGCGCCGGATCGCCGGGCCGCGGGCGGCGGCCGTCGCCGAGACGGTCCGGCTGCGGCGTCGCGCTGTCGGGAAACTCGGCGCCGCGGCGGCCGGTTGGCTGCTCACCGACGAAGCCCTGCAGCAGGCCACGCCGCTTCCGGTCGCCCAGGCCCGGGCAGCCCGGTTGGCCGGGTTCGGTGTGCACGACCTGACCTGCTCGATCGGCGCCGACCTCGCGGCCCTGCTACCGGTGTGCGATCCGGCCATCGGCACCGATCTGGACCCGGTGCGGGTGGCGATGGCCGCGCACAACCTGGCCGCCGTCGGGCTGCCGGTGCGGGTGGCCGTCGCCGACGCGCTCCGCCGCGTCAGCACCCGGCTGCTCGGATATGCCGACCCGGCCCGGCGGGAGGCCGGCGGCCGCCGGATCACCTCGGTCGACACGGTGCCTTCGGTGGCCGACCTGGACGAGGTCTTCGCCGGTCGGCCGCCGGTGCTCCGGCTGCCGCCGGGCATCGACTACGAGGCGCTGGACCGGCCCGGCGAAGTCGAGATCGTCTCGCTGGACGGCAGCGCCCGGGAGGCGGTGCTGTGGCCCGCGGAACTGGCCACCGCCGCTCGGCGGGCGAGTGTGCTCAGCAGCGCCGGACCTGGCTTCCAGCTCACCGACGACGATCCCGACGATGCCGGGCCGATCCCGGAACCGTCGACGCTGGTGGGCGCATGGCTGGTCGATCCGGACCCGGCGGTGGTGCGGGCGCACCTGGTCCGGCACTACGCGGTGCGGCACGGCCTCACCCAGCTGGATCCGTACCTGGCGTACCTGACCGGCCCGGCGGCCCCGGCCGGGGTGCGCAGCTTCCGGGTGCTCGACGCCGCTCCGTATGGGATCTCCACGGTGGCCGGTTGGATCCGCCGGGACGGGGCGGGCACCCTGGAGATCAAGCAACGCGGCACATCGGTGGTGCCCGACGAGCTCCGCAAACGGCTGCGGCCGGCCATGACCCGCGACACAGCGGTGGCGTTCACCCTGGTCATCGCCCGCATCGGTGATCGACCCTGGGCGTTCTGGTGCCGCGCTTCCTCCACCTGACAGTCAGCGTCGCGCTCATCAACCTCCCGCCGCGCTCATCAACTGGCGTCGCGCTCATCAAGTGATTGACTCGAGTCCCACCGGTCACAAAAGAGCCAAGTTGATGAGCGCGGCGGGACATCGGCGCCGGACGGTCGTCAGGAAGCTGGGTCGTACATGATCTCCCGGACCTCCTGCGCGCACCGACAGCCGCCGGCGATACGAGCAGCCCAGGTCAGCGCCTCCGCCTGTGATGGCACATCGATGATCGAAAATCCTCCGACGACCGCCTTGGTCTCGGGAAGCGGACCGTCCGTGACTGCTCCGTCGGGGCGAGCCAGTCCTCGTCGGGGATGTGGTCCATCGAACCGTCGTCGAACGAGATCAAGTAACGCGGCATCTGAGCATGTCCCTTCGTCCGTTGGTGGGGTGACACCCCTCGCATGGCCGGATCGAGGATAAGCCCGACCATGCCGCCGGTCTTTGGTAGTCCTGCGGCGGCCTTGGCCCGGCCGGCCGGTCCGTAGAGTTCCGCACCGTGACATCTCCACAGCTCCGGGCGACCTTCCAACTCCTGCCGGCAGTCGACGTCGCCGACGGCCAGGCCGTCCGGCTGGTGCAGGGCCGGGCCGGATCCGAGACCACCTACGGCGCCCCGCTGGACGCGGCCCTGGCCTGGCAGTCCGACGGCGCGGAGTGGATCCACCTGGTCGACCTGGACGCGGCGTTCGGCCGCGGCTCCAACGCCGCGCTGCTCGCCGAGGTGGTCGGCCGGCTGGACGTCGCGGTGGAGCTGTCCGGCGGTATCCGCGACGACGAATCGCTCGCCGCGGCGCTGGCCACCGGCTGTACCCGGGTCAACATCGGCACCGCCGCGCTGGAGAACCCGGAGTGGTGCGCCTCGGTGATCGCCCGGCACGGCGAGCAGGTGGCCGTCGGTCTGGACGTGCGGGGCAGCACGCTCGCGGCCCGCGGCTGGACCCAGGACGGCGGCGATCTGTGGGAGGTGCTCGACCGGCTCGACCAGCAGGGCTGCTCACGCTACGTGGTCACCGACGTCACCAGGGACGGCACCCTGCAGGGGCCGAATCTCGAACTGCTGCAACAGGTCTGCGCCGTCACGTCGGCGCCGGTGATCGCCAGTGGGGGAGTGTCGTCGATCGACGATCTGGTGGCGCTCGCCGGCCTGGCACCGCTCGGCGTCGAGGGGTCCATCGTCGGGAAGGCGCTCTACGCGGGTGCCTTCACCCTGCCGGAGGCTCTGGAAGCGGTGGCTGCCGTCGGCTGACCGGCGCCGATACGCTGAACTCATGAGTGTCGCCATCCGGGTCATCCCCTGTCTGGACGTCTCGCAGGGCCGGGTGGTCAAGGGCGTGAACTTCGTCGACCTGGTCGACGCCGGCGACCCCGTCGAGATGGCGGCGCTGTACGACGCCGAGGGCGCCGACGAGCTGACGTTCCTGGACATCACCGCCACCAGCGACAACCGCGAGACTGCCTACGGGATGATCCGGCGCACCGCCGAGCAGGTGTTCATCCCGCTGACCGTGGGCGGCGGCGTCCGCTCCGTCGCCGACATCGACGCGCTGCTGCGGGCCGGCGCCGACAAGGTGTCGGTCAACTCGGCGGCCGTCGCCCGGCCGGATTTCCTCTCCGAGGCCGCGCGCCATTTCGGATCGCAATGCGTGGTGATCGCCATCGACGCCCGGCGGACACCGGACCCTGGGTGCCCGAGCGGGCTCGAGGTCACCACCCACGGAGGTCGGCAGGGGACCGGCATCGACGCGGTGGACTGGGCGAAGCGGGCCGAGCAGGCCGGGGCCGGCGAGATCCTGCTGACCTCCATGGACGCCGACGGCACGAAGGCGGGCTTCGACGTGGAGATGTTGCGGCAGGTGCGCGCGGCGGTGGGCGTGCCGCTGATCGCCTCCGGTGGTGCCGGCGCGCTCGGCCACTTCCCCGAGGCCGTGGCGGCCGGCGCCGACGCAGTGCTGGCCGCGTCGGTCTTCCACTTCGGTACCTTCCGCGTGGACGAGGTCAAGCGCGAACTGGCCGACGCCGGGTATCCGGTGCGCCGGCTGCCGTCCGGTGCCCGTCGATGACTGCCGACCTGACGTCGGTGCTGGCCGGCCTGAAGTACGACGACGCCGGGCTGGTCTGCGCGGTCGCCCAGCAGTACGACACCAAGGAGGTACTGATGGTGGCGTGGATGGACCAGGAGGCGGTGCGGCGCACGGTGGAGACCCGCCAGGCGACGTACTACTCCCGGTCCCGCGCCCAGTACTGGGTCAAGGGGGAGACCTCCGGGCACACCCAGCGGGTGGTGGAGGTGCGGCGCGACTGCGACGGTGACGCGCTGCTGATCCTGGTCGACCAGACCGGCGCCGCCTGCCATACCGGCACCCGCACCTGCTTCGACGACGGGTTGTTCGGCTGAATCGGGGCTGCTGGTCGCGAGCGTGTCGTCGGACCGTGTGCGTGATCTCGGCCCGCGAGCGCGTTCCGGCTCCACGAGCGCTCCGCAACACGCTCAGCTGACTGATCCGCCCGCGTCGATCCGGAGGCCGTCGGGGAAAACCGATCGGCTGGGCTGTCCGGGCGGTGTGATCTGCTGGGGAGGTGACGACGGGCCAGATCTACCTCGGATTCATCACCGCGGTGGCGGCAGTGGCCGCCGCGCTGCTGGCCTGGTGGGCCGGGAAGCAGGCGACCGGGCAGCGAGAGCTGCAAGCCCGTCGGGAGGAGTGGTGGCGGCGGTTCCAATGGGCCACCGGCCTGGCTATCTCCGCCGATGAACGGCAGTCCCGGATCGGCCTTGCGTTGCTGGTGGCGCTGTCGGACTCGAGCCTCGCCTCCCATGACGAACTCGGTGCCATGGCCACGGTGGCCGATGAGATCTACGAGTTTCCGATAGCGCTGCACGAGGGAAAGAGGGATGATGAGTTCATCCAGGTCGGAACGGCCGGCGACGAAGGGCAGCCCGATGACGATCCCGGTGACACGGTCCCAGGTGATGGCGGCGAAGCTGCGGGTCAAGGTTGACCAGAAGCGTGGCGTGACCACCCCGCCGGTAGTGCGCGCGCTGGCCGAGGCGCGGGTCGCCACACCGGCCGACGTTGCACAGTTGCGGTCCCGCTCGATCGACTGATCGTGTCTGCCGCCGTCGTCCGATGGGCGACGGTTGGCCGCACCCGGTGCCCTGCTCCAGTCAGGTGTCTGCGCGCGTCAGTGGCCGTGCCTGCCACCGCCGACCGCAGAGCGGCTGACGCCACCAGACACCGATTGGGCTCAAGCAGCACCCGCTCGATGGCATCGAGCAGCTGTCGAGTGAACCGAGCTGCTGTTGGGTGAACCGAACAGGTGTTGGGTCGGCGCAGCCGCCACACACCTGCAGGACGACGCGCACCGGAGAAGCCCGCTGCCCGGAGACGGCAGAATGGCGCTCATGGCAGTCCCCGCAGCGCCCGCAGTCCCGCCGGCTGTGCCACCCCCGGCCGCGCCACCCCCATCTGCTGTGCCGCAAGCACACGCCGCGTCAGCGATCTCCGCTCCCTCGGCCCCGGCGCGCCGCCCCGCGCTAGGCGCGATCTCGCCCGGGCTCGAGGAGTTCCGCGAGCTCGCCAGGGATCGACGGGTCGTCCCCGTCACCAGGCGGCTGCTGGCCGACGCCCTCACACCGGTCGGTCTCTACGCCACCCTGGCCGCGGGCCGCGACGGGACGTTCCTGCTGGAGTCCGCGGAGCACGGCAAGTCCTGGTCACGCTGGTCGTTCGTCGGGGTGGCGAGCGCCGCGGCGTTGACCGAGGTCGACGGCCGGGCGCAGTGGATCGGGACGCCGCCGGCGGGTCTACCGACGGACGGCGATCCGCTCGCCGCGCTCCAGGAGACGTTGCGCCTGCTGCACACCGAGCCGCTGGCCGGCCTTCCGCCGCTGACCGGCGGAATGGTCGGCTACCTCGGATACGACATCGTCCGCCGACTGGAACGGATCGGCACCCCGGGGCGTGAGCCGGCCGACGAGCTGTGCGTGCCCGAGCTGGTCATGCTGCTGGCCACCGACCTGGCGGCCCTGGACCACCACGAAGGCACCGTCACGCTGATCGCCAACGCCGTCAACTGGGACGCGACCGACGAGCGGGTCGACCTCGCCTACGCCGACGCGGTCGCTCGACTGGAGGGGATGACGGACGCGTTGGCCAGCCCGGTCGCCCTGCCGGCCGCGGTCTTCCAGCCGACCCGGACGGACTTCGCCCGCCGCACCGGGAGCCCCGAGTACGAGGCCATGGTGCTGACGGCGCAGGAGCACATCCGGGCCGGCGACGCGTTCCAGATCGTGCTGTCCCAGCGGTTCGACGTGCCCACCCAGGCGTCCCCGCTGGAGGTGTACCGGGTGCTGCGGGCCACCAACCCGTCGCCGTACATGTACCTCGTGCAGCTGCCGACCCCCGGCGACCGGCCGCTGGCCGTCGTCGGGTCGTCCCCGGAAGCGCTGGTCACCGTGCGGGAGGGGGCCGTCACGATGCACCCGATCGCCGGCACCCGGCCGCGCGGGGGTACCGAGGAGGACGACCTGCTGCTGGCGAAGGACCTGCTGGCGGACGAGAAGGAACGCAGCGAACACGTCATGCTCGTCGACCTCGGTCGCAACGACCTGGGCCGGGTGTGTTCGCCCGGCACGGTGAAGGTGGTCGACTTCTTCACCATCGAGCGGTACAGCCACGTGATGCACATCGTCTCCGCGGTGACTGGCCGACTCGCGCCCGGCCGCACCGCCTTCGACGCGCTGACCGCCTGCTTCCCGGCCGGCACCCTGTCCGGCGCCCCGAAACCGCGGGCCATGCAGATCATCGACGAGCTCGAGCCCGCCCGCCGCGGCATCTACGGCGGCGTCGTCGGTTACCTCGACTTCGCCGGCGATGCGGACACCGCCATCACCATCCGCACCGCCGTGCTGACTGGTGGAGTGGCGCACGTGCAGGCCGGTGCTGGGATCGTCGCCGACTCGGTTCCGGCCAACGAGGACGCGGAATGCCGGAACAAGGCGGCGGCCGTGATCAACGCCGTCGGTGCCGCTGCCAGTCTCCGATCGGTCGGTCATGCCTGATCCGGCAGAGCGGCGGAACCGGACCGGACGCCGGCGCCCGGCCGTACTCGCGCTGCTGATCGTCGCCGGAGCGGCTGCGGCGGTTCTCGCGGGCAGCCTGACCTGGTGGCGGCAGCAGCATCTGGACGCCCTGGCCGGCTCCATCACCACCACGGCGACCGGCTCCCAGACCGACGCGCTGCTGGTGCCGGCCGCGCTGGTGGGCCTGGCCGGCTTCGGGGCGGCATTGGCGACCACGGGCTTGCTCCGGCGCCTGGTCGGCCTGCTGCTGCTGCTCGGCGGGGGCGTCACCGCCGTTCTTGCCGTCATCGGCGCTATCAGCGCTCCGGCCCGGCTGCTGACCTCGCTGCCCAGGCCCGCGGAGTCCTCGTCGGCGTCCACCGCGCAGCCGATCGGTGCGGCTCTGGGCACGCTGGGCGGCCTGCTGATCGCCGTGTCCGGAATCCTGCTGGTGGTCGGCTACGGGGCGCGACGAGCGCTCGGCAGCAGGTATGACGCGCCCACCAGCCGCCGCTCCACCGCCGCCGAGCCGATCGAACCGGCGCCGTCGGGTCGCGGAAAGGACCCGGCCGCCGATGCCGATGCCTCGGCGCAGTGGTGGAAGGCGCTCGATGCCGGTCTCGATCCGACCGCAGGAGCACCGGGCGGCCAGTCGCGGACGACGCCGGCATCACCCGGAACGGCGGGCGCGGGTCTGTCGGGTGAGCCACCCCGGGGCGGCTAACATGAACCCCGGCGGGTCGAGGTATCCCCAGGAATCGACTCCGAGCACGGCAAATGCCCGGCGGTCCGGCAGCGGATCACCGGGAGGGCTGGATCCCGACCGCGTAGCGGCGGCTGCGGCCCACGATCGTCAGGGAGATGCGCCGGTGAGTGTGCTGGAGGCGATTCTCGCGGGTGTACGGGAGGACCTTGCCAGTCGGGAGGCCGCGGTTCCGCTCGCGGAGGTCAAGGCCGCCGCGGCGATCGCCCCGGCCCCGCTCCCGGTGTTGTCGATCCTCCGGGAGCCAGGTGTCGGTGTCATCGCCGAGGTCAAGCGGGCCAGCCCGAGCAAGGGCCGGTTGGCGACCATCTCCGATCCCGCCGCACTGGCCGCGGCCTATGCGGCGGGCGGTGCCAGGGCCATTTCGGTGCTGACCGAGGGACGCCGCTTCGGCGGCTCGCTGGCCGACCTCGACTCCGTGCGCGCCGCAGTCGACATCCCGGTGCTGCGCAAGGATTTCATCGTCAGCCCGTATCAGGTGCACGAAGCCAGGGCACATGGCGCCGACCTCGTGCTGCTGATCGTCGCCGCGCTCGCCCAGCCGGTGCTGCACGGCCTGCTGGAGCGGGTGGAATCGCTGGGCATGACGGCCCTGGTCGAGGTGCACACCGAGGCCGAGGCCGACCGCGCCCTGCAGGCCGGCGCCAAGGTGATCGGCGTGAATGCCCGGGATCTGACCACCCTGACGGTCGATCGCGACGTCTTCGCCCGGATCGCGCCCGGATTGCCGTCGGACGTGATCACCATCGCCGAGTCCGGTGTCCGGGACACGGCCGATCTGCTGGCCTACGCCGGTGCGGGGGCGCACGCCGTGCTGGTGGGCGAAGGACTGGTCACCAGTGGCGATCCGCGGGCCGCGGTGGCAGATCTGGTCACTGCCGGATCGCATCCGTCATGCCCACGTCCGTCTCGCTGACTGTGCCAGAGCGCTGTCCAGCAGTTGGTCGTAGCGGTGCCGGACACCGCTGTCGGTCCGGCAGGGCAGTATGGCGGTAACTGGAAACGCACGAGGGCGCCCCGGCAACAGTCGGCGGGCGCCGGATCTGGAGTTCTTCACCCGTGAGCAGTGCCCGTGACTTCTCGACCCTGACCGCCGGCACCGCGCGCCGGCCCCGCCCCGACGGCCTGCCGCGGCCGTCCGACGGCATCGGCGGCACCGCGCACGATCCGGACCAGCGCGGCTACTACGGCACGATGGGCGGACGGTGGCTGCCGGAGGCACTGGTCGGCGCGCTCGACGAGGTGTGGGACTCCTACAGCAAGGCCAGGCTCGACCCCGACTTCCTGGCCGAGTTGGACCGGCTGGCGCAGGACTACGCCGGGCGGCCGAGCCCGGTCACCGACGCGCAGCGGTTGACCGAGCACGTCGGCGGGGCCCGCATCCTGCTCAAGCGGGAGGACCTCAACCACACCGGCAGCCACAAGATCAACAACGTGCTGGGCCAGGCGCTGCTGACCAAGCGGATGGGCAAGAGCCGGGTCATCGCCGAGACCGGGGCCGGCCAGCACGGCGTCGCCACCGCGACGGCCGCTGCACTGCTCGGCCTGCAGTGCACCGTCTACATGGGGCGGGTGGATACCGAGCGGCAGGCGCTCAACGTGGCCCGGATGCGGCTGCTCGGCGCCGAGGTCATCCCGGTGGATTCTGGTTCTGCCACCCTGAAGGACGCCATCAACGAGGCGTTCCGCGACTGGGTGACCAACGTGGAGAACACCTACTATCTTTTCGGCACCGTCGCCGGACCGCACCCGTTCCCGCTGATCGTCCGGGACTTCCAGCGGATCATCGGCCTGGAAGCCCGGCAGCAGGTGCTGAACCTGACCGGTCGGCTGCCCGACGCCGTGGTCGCCTGCGTCGGTGGCGGGTCGAATGCGATCGGAGCCTTCCATGCCTTCCTCGACGACGCCGGCGTCCGACTGGTCGGCGCCGAGGCCGGTGGGGACGGCATCGAGACCGGCCGGCACGCCTCGACGATCAGCGGCGGCACCGTCGGTGTGCTGCACGGCGCGCGCTCGTTCGTGCTGCAGGACCACGACGGCCAGATCGACGAGTCGCACTCGATCTCCGCCGGTCTGGATTACCCGGGCGTCGGACCGGAGCACTCACACCTGGCCGAGATCGGCCGCGCCGAGTTCCGGCCGGTCACCGATGAGCAGGCGATGAACGCCTTCGCGCTGCTCACCCGCACCGAAGGCATCATTCCGGCGATCGAGTCGGCGCATGCCGTCGCCAGTGCACTCGACGTGGCGAAGGAGGTCGGCCCCGGCGGCATCGTGCTGATCAACGTGTCCGGCCGCGGCGACAAGGACATGGAGACGGCGATGGCCTGGTTCGGGCTGGGCAGCGAGCCGTCCGACACCGCGGCCCACGCCATCGCCGACGTCGCGATGGTGCGGGCCCGGGCCGTCGGGCAGGCCGGCTGATGTCAGGCTTGTCGGAACTGTTCGACGCCACCCGGGCGCAGCAGCGGGCGGCCCTGATCGGCTACCTGCCGGCCGGCTTCCCGACAGTCGAGAAGTCCGCCGCCACCCTGTCCGCGATGATTGCCGGTGGTTGCGACCTGGTGGAGGTCGGAGTGCCGTTCTCCGATCCGGTACTGGACGGGCCGGTCATCCAGGCTGCGGCAGAAACCGCCCGCGGCAACGGTTTCCGGCTCAGCGACACCTTCAAGGTGGTGCAGGCGGTGTCCGACGCCGGCGGCCGCGCCGTGGTGATGTCCTACTTCAACCCGATCATGGCCTATGGCGAGGACAACTTCGCCCGGGATCTGGCCGCGGCCGGCGGGCTGGGCGTCATCACCCCGGACCTGATCGTCGACGAGGCGCAGGCCTGGCTGACCGCCGCCGCGGCGCACGGCATCGACCCCATCTTCCTGGTCGCCCCGTCGTCGTCGGCCGAACGAATCAGCCTGACCGCCGCTGCCACCTCCGGCTTCCTGTACGCGGCTTCCACCATGGGGGTGACGGGCGCCCGCGACCAGGTGTCCTCGGCGGCGCCGTCGCTGGTCGCCCGTTGCCGGGCGCTGACCGATCTGCCCATCGGTGTCGGGCTGGGCGTGCGGACCGGCGCGCAGGCCGCCCAGATCGCGGAGTTCGCGGACGCCGTCATCGTCGGATCGGCGTTCACCACCGCGGCCGCGGTGAGCGTGCAGGCCGTCGCGCAGCTGGCGGAGGAGCTGGCCACCGGCGTTCGCTCGGCCCCTCGGCCCGTCGCCGGCGTTCGATGATCCCGGCGTACCTCGCCGACATCCCGTCGCCCTCCCGCGGGGTGATCGAGCTCGGGCCGCTACCGCTGCGCGCCTATGCGTTCTGCATCATCATCGGCATCGTGGTCGGCGTGCTGTGGGGCAACCGCAGGTTCGTGGCCCGCGGCGGCCGGCCCGGGCGGGTCACCGACATCTCCGTCTTCGCGGTGCCGTTCGGCCTGGTGGGCGGCCGGCTCTACCACGTCATCACCGACAACGAGCTGTACTTCCGGCCTGGCCGCAACCCGTGGAAGGCGTTCGCCATCTGGGACGGCGGCCTGGGCATCTGGGGGGCGATCGCGCTGGGGGCGGTCGGCGCCTGGATCGGCTGCCGCCACTACCGGGTGCCGTTGTCCGCGTTCGCGGACGCCGTGGTCCCCGGCGTTCTCGTCGCGCAGGCCATCGGGCGGCTGGGCAACTACTTCAACCAGGAGCTGTTCGGCCGGGCGACCACGCTGCCGTGGGGACTGGACGTCTACCTGCGGACGCCGGGCGGGGTGGCCGGGACCCTGGCCGACTGCGGGCCGGTGGGCTCCGCCCCGGAATTCCCGACCAGCTACATCAAGGCCGACCCGACCGTGCTCTGCGGGACCTTCCATCCGACGTTCCTGTACGAGCTGCTCTGGAATCTCGGCATCGCCGCCGTCCTGGTGTGGGCCGACCGCAAGTTCCGGTTGGGTCGCGGACAGGTGTTCTGGTTGTACGTCGCCGGCTACACACTGGGCCGCGGCTGGATCGAAATGCTGCGCATCGACACCGCCAACAAATTCTTCGGTGTTCGCATCAATGTCTTCACTTCTGTCGTGCTGTTCGTCGTCGCCGTCGTCATTCTTGTGGCTCGGCGTCATGTCGGCCGGGAGGATCCGGCGTCGCTGCTGGGTAAGCCGTCGCCTGGGTCCGGGCCCGACAGTGAGCCGGGCGCCGACGACAGCGATCGTGCTGCCGGCGAGGACGGCGACGACCCTGCCGGGAACGACCTGGCAGTTGCGTCGGCCGCGCGGTCGTCGGACCGCCCCGAACCCGCACCGGACCTGCCGCCGGCGACCGCAGCGTCGAGCTCGGAGGCGGTGCGGACCGGCAAGATCGCTGATCACCGCACTGACGCCTGAAGGTTGCGTTGTTGTGCCCAGATCGTCACCTGGCCGCCGTCCTCAACGGTCGTGGCGAGGTTCGTGTCCTGTAATCTGCTGTTCACCGGGCCGCCGTCGTCCTGGTCACCGATGAGGTTCACGGTCCAGCGGCGGTAGAGCCGTGATGCCGCACCCCCGTCGTGTCCTCGCCGGTCGAAGGGCCGCCCGCCACGCACGTCGGCTGTCCCACCTCGACGCTCCGGGGAAACAACGTTCGTTTCCGCAAGCGGCGGTTCGCTTCCGCTGAATACCGTGTGCTTTCCACCTACCTGCTCCATCACCTTTACGCGCTCGGCCCCCCACCGGAATATCGGTGGTACCGCCGTCCGCCGACGACGGGAGGCTTGCCGTGCACTTCTCGGCAATTCCGCGGGCCCAGGGTCTGTACGACCCGACCTTCGAGCGCGACTCGTGTGGCGTGGCCGCCGTCGCGGACATCAAGGGCCGCCGCAGCAACAAGATCGTCGCCGACGGCATCACCGCGCTGATCAACCTCGAACACCGCGGCGCTGCCGGGGCCGACCCGGCCGTCGGCGACGGCGCCGGCATCCTGCTGCAGGTCCCGGAGCGCTTCCTGCGCGCGGTGGTCGATTTCGACCTGCCGATGGCCGTCCCGGGCTCCGACGGAACCGAACCCGACGGCTGCGCCTTCGCCGTCGGCATCGCCTTCCTGCCAGCCGGCGACGAGGATCGGGCAAAGGCCAAGTCGGTCGTCGAGGACATCGTCGCCCAGGAGGGTCTGGAGCTGCTCGGCTGGCGCACCGTGCCGACGAACCCCCTTTCCGCCGGCGTCGGTCAGATGGCACTGGACGTCATGCCGGCCTTCGAGCAGCTGTTCCTCGCCGGGCCGGCCGGCGACGACGGCCGCCGCCCGCAGGGGCTCGCGCTGGACCGGCTGGTCTACGCCGTCCGGAAGCGCTCCGAGCACGAAACCGCGGACGACGACGGCCTGGGCATCTACTTCCCGTCGCTGTCCAGCCGGACGCTGGTCTACAAGGGCATGCTGACCACCCAGCAGTTGCCGGCGTTCTTCGACGACATCCGCGACGAGCGGATGGAGAGCGCCATCGTCATCGTGCACTCGCGTTTCTCCACCAACACCTTCCCGGCCTGGCCGCTCGCCCACCCCTTCCGATTCATCGCGCACAACGGCGAGATCAACACCGTGCGCGGCAACCGCAACCGGATGCGGGCCCGCGAGTCGCTGCTGCGCAGCGACCTGATCCCGGGAGATCTGTCCCGCGTCTTCCCGATCTGCCAGCCCGGCTCGTCGGACTCCGCCTCGTTCGACGAGGTGCTGGAGCTGCTGCACCTGGGCGGTCGGTCGCTGCCGCACGCCGTGCTCATGATGATCCCCGAGGCGTGGGAGAACAGCCGCGACACCATGGATCCGGCGGTCCGCGGTTTCGCCGAATTCCACGGGTCGCTGATGGAGCCGTGGGACGGGCCGGCCTGCGTCACCTTCACCGACGGCGCTCTGCTCGGCGCGGTACTGGACCGCAACGGTCTGCGCCCCGGCCGGTGGTGGTTGACCAGCGACGACACCGTCGTGCTGGCCAGCGAGGCCGGCGTGCTGGACATCGCGCCGGAGAAGGTGATCGAGCGCGGTCGGCTGCAGCCGG
>CAXSEW010000055.1:0-13142 GCA_964236185.1 uncultured Nakamurella sp.
GCTCGTGCCATCGATCACGATGCCGCCCGACGGACCACGGAGCCGTAGCGGCGCCAGGTGGTCGAGGGCTGCTCGAAACCCTGTGCACCACAGCAGCACATCCACTTCGAGGGTGCGCCCGTCAGCCCAGCGCACCCCGGTGGGTGTGATCGCGGCGAACATCGGCGCGCGGTGCAGCACCCCGCTCGCCCGGGCGGCACGCACGGCCGGGGTCAGCGGCAACCCCGTCACCGACACCACCGACCGGGGCGGCAGGCCCTGCTTGACGCGGTCGATCACCATCGCGACCGCCTCCCGACCGAACTCCGTGCTGAACTCGCGCTCCAACCAGACCGGCTCGTCTCGGGTCACCCAGGTCTGCCGAGCCGTGTGTGGGGCCAGCTCCATCAGCAGCTGCACCGCCGAGATACCGCCACCGACGACGACGACCCGGGCGCCGTAGAAATCCTGCGGCCCGCGGTAGTCATGGGTGTGCAGCTGCCGGCCTTCGAACAGCGCGGCGCCGGGGTAGTACGGCCAGAACGGTCGCGTCCAGGTGCCGGTCGCGTTGATCAAGGCCCGGGAGGTCACTGCGTTGCCGTCGGTAGCGGTGGCTGTCAGCAGCTTGCCGTGCGACTCGACCCGGCGGATCGAAACCGGACGCTGGACCTCGAGGTGGTACTGCGTCTCATAGTCGCCGAAATAGTTCGGCAGCACCGTGCGAGCCGCCGCCGCCGGGTCGGCCGGCGGAACCACCGAGCCCGGCAGCTCGGTGATGCCGTTCACGGTGTCCATGGTCAGTGACGGCCAGCGGTGCCGCCAGGCACCGCCGGGTCCGGGCTCGGCATCCACCACGACGTGCGAGGTCCCGGTGCGGCGGAGGTGATAGGCGGCGGACAACCCGGCCTGACCAGCCCCGATGACGAGTACGTCCACGTCGGCGTCCGTGCGGTGCTCCTCGTTCGGCCTGTCGTGCGATGGTGATCTGCCCAGGTGCAACGCAGGCGACGCCCCCCACCGTCCCCGACCGGGCACACTTGTCGGGCGGGTGAATCGGAAGGGAAGTCAGATGGTCGGAATGCGTCGGTGGGTGATCGGTATGGCGATCGCCGCCGCCGGCCTGGCCGGCTGCGGCACGAGTGCCGACACCGGGACCACCCCGATCCTGTCCACCGGCAGCAGCGCTCCGCCGGCCGCCTCGGCCAGCAGCACGCTGCCGTTGCCGAGCCTGACCAGCACCCTGCTACCGCCGCCACCTTCGAGCCCGATCGGCACGACGGCGCCACCAACAGCCAGCGGCGGCACTACATCCATGTTCGCCTCCCCGCCGAGCCGGAAACCCGGTGCGCGTCTGACGCTCACCGGCACGGTGGAGGCGGGTGTCGAAGCCAGCTGCTTGGTGCTCGAGGACGAGAAGACCGGGCTGCGGGTGAACCTCACCGGTGGGGAGAAGGCGGTGGTGCGGGTGGGGTCACGGATCACCGTGGTCGGCCAGCTCCGCAACGACGTGATGAGCTACTGCCAGCAGGGCCCCGTCTTCGTCGTCATCGAGGCGACGGCGGGCTGAGGACCAGGCATCCCGAACAGCGCAATGGCCCAGCGGCTGCCGCACCGCGGCGATGCGGTGGACCTGCCTGGCCAGGATGGAACGCGCCGGTATCGGCGTCGACGCCCGATATCGCTACCGGTAGGAAGCCGATGCGTCAGGCAGCGTCGTATTCGGTGCTGGCGAGCACCCGGTCGCTGATCATGCCGCGGATCTCGGTGTCCGCTCCGTCGTTGCGCTCGAGGATCGCCGACAGTTCGGCCTTCTCGGACTCGGTGGTGAAGCTGGCGAGCTCGCGTTCGACCCGCCGACGCTGCGCGGTCTCCTGCCGGCGAGCGGTGAAGCGCCCGATGATGCCGGCCGGGCCTGGGACGATGCTGGTCATGGTCAAACCTTCCAGAGTTCTGAATTCACTGGCGATCGTCCCTGATGAGACCATCTGAATCGATTATGTAACGAATGCAGACCGACAGCCACCCTGCACAGTTGTGAGTTCGCTCGCTCGACCGCCCAACCCCGTGTCAGCTCCCTCAACCCCTCATCCGTCCGCGGCAAGGCCGATCAGGTCGGCCATCGCGTCAACGGACGCTGCGAAGAACTCGTCGGCCGGCGCCAGCGAACCGGCCAGCTGGCCGAACAGTTCGAAGGTGACGAGACCGAACAGCTGCGTCCAGGCCACCGCGACGCGCAGCACCACCACCGGCGGCAGCTCGACCGCGAGCGCCGCTGCGACTGCCGTCAGCTGCCCCGTCAGCAGCTCCGGAAGCGGGACATCGGCGCCGGGCTCCACTCGGCCGGCCGTCCACCCGTCCTGGACCACCGCGATGAGCGCACTCGGCACCCGAGCCGCCGGTGCGACTGTGTCCTGCGGCGCCTGGTAACCCGGAACGGGCGAGCCGAAGAGCAGGGCGTACTCCTGGGGGCCGGCGGCCCCCCAGGTCCGGACGGCGCCGCATACCGCCCGCCATCGCTCCCGTGACCGTTCGGGCGGCACACCGGCCGCGGCCTGCTCGACAGCCGCCCCCAGGGCGTCGTACGCGTCGACGATCAACGCCGTGAGCAACTCGTCGCGGCTGGGGAAGTACCGGTAGACCGCCGACGACACCATGCCGACCTCCCGGGCGACCGCCCTGACCGACAGCCGTGCCGCACCATCGGTCGCGACCTGGCGGCGGGCCGACCGCTTGATGGAGTCGACCAGGGTCGTCCGGGCCAACTCCCGGGCGGTGACGCTTGCGTTCATGTGGTCATCCTGCCATCGAACCGGAGCAGCGCTCAGTGTCGAGAGCACTGCTCTTGACGTTGTTGGAGGATCGGTGTCTACTCGACAAGGACGAGAGCACCGCTCTCGCGTTAGTCGAGGAGATTGCAATGACCGCTGTCACCAGGTACGTCGAACCCGGTCGGTCGACCCGGGTGTTCAACTCCGTCGTGGCACTCTGCACGCGCTGGGGCATCACCGTGTGGGGTAGTCGCCAGCTCTACGTCCGCGGCCGGTCGAGCGGCGAACTGCGGCAGACGCCGGTCAACCTGCTCTCCTTCCAAGGCGGCCAGTACCTGATCGCCCCGCGCGGGGTCACCCAGTGGGTGCGCAACCTGCGCGCCGCCGGCGAGGGCGAGCTCCGACTCGGCCGTCGGGTGGAACGGTTCACGCCGCAGGAGCTCACCGACGCGGAGAAACCGGCTGTCCTGCGCGCCTACCTCAAGCGCTGGAAGTTCGAGATCGGCGTGTTCTTCGACGGCGTCGGCCCGGGAGCGACCGACGCCGAACTATTGGCCATCGCCGGCGGTTACCCGGTCTTCCGCGTGATCACCGGCTGACCTGGCTCGTCGGTGTGCCGGGTGTGACGAGCGCCCGTGTGACGACAGGCACCCGCCTCCCGGTTGGCGACCCTGCCGCCGCCGAGAAGACTGACCGGGTGCCATCGGCTCCCCCCTCCACCCCCTCCGCCGTCGAGATACCGACCGGTGGCCCCTCTCCTTCCCTGCGCCGGGCCCGCCGCTGCGTGATCGCGCTGTTCGTGCTGATGGGCACCACCACCGGTAGTTGGGCCGCCCGAATTCCCGGTGTTCGCGACCAGCTGCGCATCAGCGACGTGCAGTGGGGGTTGGCCAACATCGGCGCTACCGCCGGCAGCCTCGTCTCGCTGATCGTGGTGCTGGCGGTGGTGGTGCGCACCGGTCCTCGGCGGTTGGCGTTGACCGGCGGGACGCTGCTGCTGTTCGCCGCGCCGCTCGCGGCCAGCTCGACCAGCGTCGTTCCGCTGGTGTCGGCGCTGGTCCTGCAGGGCCTGGCGACCGGACTGCTGGCCGGCCCGATGAACGCGCAGGCCGTCGAGGTGGAACGGCGCTACGGTCGGCGCATCATGTCGAGCTTTCACGCCTGCTTCAGCCTCGGTCAGCTGGCCGGCGGACTGCTCGGCACGCTGGCCTCGAACGTCGGGGTGCGTCCGGCCCTCCAGCTCGCCGGGTCCGGCGTACTGCTGGGTGTGCTGCTGCTGAGCACCTTTCGGGGTCTGCCGCCGGACCGGCACAGCCAGCGGTCAGCAGCTGCGGGCCCGTCGGGAAGGTCTCCGCTACGCAGCCGATTCACCCCGCAGCTGCTGCTGCTCGCGGTGATCGCCCTGCTGGCCTCGATCAACGAGGGTTCGGCAGCGCAGTGGAGTGCGCAGTACACCGCCAACGCACTCGGCGCCGGCGCCGCCGCGGGCGCCGCTACCTACACCTGCTACACGATCGCCATGACCCTCTCCCGCAGTACCGGCGATCGCTTCGTGAACCGGCTCGGCCAGCGGCGCTTCCTGCAGCTGTCCGAGACACTGGTGGTGGTGGGTTTCGGCACCTGCCTGCTGGCCGGGACGCCGGTGGCCGCGGGTATCGGTTTCGCGGTGCTCGGACTGGGTTCCGGCTGCATCATCCCGAGCGTCATGGGGCTGGCCGGTAGCCAGTCCGGCTTGCCCGCCGGTCGGGGAGTCGCCGTGGTGTCGTTCGGCCAGTGGCCCGCGTTTCTCATCGGACCGCCGCTGATCGGCGCGGTCGCGGGACTGGTCGGTCTGCGCGTGGCGCTGTTCACCCTGGTGGTGGCGAGCGCGTTGATCGTCGTGCTGTCGTCGTGGATCCGCTCGTCCCCCCCGGTGCAGCGGGTGGTCAGCCCTTGAGCATCTCGGCCAGCCGCAGCACCGTCGCCCAGTTCCGCATGGTGACCACGACCCCGAGTCTGCGGGTCCAGTCCACCGTGCCGAAGGGCGACCGAAGCACACCCTGCGGGCACCACAGGTAGCAGTGCTCGGCGGTGAAGCTGTGCATCCCCGCGATCTCCGGGTCGAGTTGCTGCGCGTCGAGGAACTGGCGGAAGGCCGGTAGCCGGTCGGTGTCGGGTATCGCGGAGAAGAAGCCGAGCAGATGCTTGGCCGGATCGTCCGCCACGCCCGCGAACGGGTCGTCGGCGATGGCGGCGGTCAGCTGCTGCTCGGTGCGGACGACCACGGCTGCGTCGACGGCGAGCTCCGTCCGCACGATTGTCTGCACGGCCGTCGCCACTGCCAGCGGGTTCCCGGCTGCGGTGAACACGGCGTTGCCGCTCTGCAGGTACGTCGCGACGTCGCCGTATCCCACGTCGGCGAGTACCCGCCGCAGGTCGGCCATGGCGATGCGCTTCGCCCGGCCGACGTTGATGCCCTTGAACAACGCCAGGTACCGGGTGCTCGTCATAGCCGTGGAGTATGGCCGACGCGCCGCTACCACCGCACCGGATGATGAGCGTCCGAGGCCATCGGCGGGCGCTGGGCGCCCAGGAATGGCCGCGGACGGTGATCGAGGGCCGCCGAGGGAGATCCTGACCGGTAGGCGGCAAATCAACTTCCGGATCGCTACCTCTTTCGAGCTGCGAACAGCGACAATGTTCGGGTGAATCCGACCAGCCCGACAGCGACAACGACCGCGACGAACGGGCGATCTGCCACGAATGCCACAGAGGCGGCCGCGACCCCGCCCACCTCCAACCCGGGCGCCGGATACACGGGTATGGCCGGCGGCGACAACAGCCGGTTGCAGCACTTCGGCGAGGGTAACTTCCCGAACATCGCTGACTATGCGTTCTTGTCGGATTGCGAAACGAATTGCCTGATCGCACCGTCCGGCGCCGTCGAGTGGTTCTGCCTGCCGCGGCCGGATTCGCCGAGCGTCTTCACCGCTTTGCTCGACCGCTCCGGCGGCTCCTTCCGGGTCGGGCCATTCGGCGTCCAGGTGCCGGCCGCCCGCCGGTACCTGCCCGGCACCCTGGTGCTGGAGACCACCTGGCAGACCTCGACCGGCTGGGTCATCGTGCGGGACGCACTCATCGTGGGGCCCTGGCACAACATCGACCAACGGTCCAAGACCCACCGCCGCTCGCCGACAGACGTCGACGCCGCGCACTGCATCCTGCGAACGATCAAGTGCATCTACGGCACGGTGGACATCTCGATGGACTGCGAGCCGGTGTTCGACTACGCGCGGGTCGGCGCCACCTGGGACTACCCGAACGCCGACTACTCGTCGGTGGTGGCCACCGGACCGGGGCAGCCGTCGCTGACCCTGACCAGCTCGTTGCGCATCGGGGTGGAGGGCCGTGCGGCCATGGCGCGGACCAAGATGGCGCTGGGCGACTCGCACTTCGTGGCCCTGACCTTCTCCGAGCTGCCGCCCCCGTCATCGATGGCCGACGCCGAGGCCAAGATGTGGCGGACCGGTGAGTACTGGCGGGAATGGCTGACCCAGGGCTCGTTCCCGGATCACCCATGGCGGGTCTACCTGCAGTCCTCCGCCCTGGCCCTCAAGGGGCTGTCGTACGCGCCGACCGGTGCGCTGCTGGCGGCAGCCACCACGTCGCTGCCCGAGACACCGCAGGGCGAGCGCAACTGGGACTACCGGTTCAGCTGGATCCGCGACTCCACCTTCGCCCTCTGGGGGCTGTACACACTGGGCTTCGACCGGGAGGCCAACGACTTCTTCTTCTTCATCCACGACGTCTGCCGGGACAACCCGAACGACCTGCAGATCATGTACGGCGTCGGTGGTGAGCGTCAGCTGGACGAGTCGACGCTGGACCACCTGTCCGGCTACGACGACGCGCGTCCGGTGCGGATCGGCAACGGCGCCTTCGGCCAGGCTCAGCACGACGTCTGGGGGGCGCTGCTGGACTCGATCTACCTGCACACCCGGTCGCGGGAGCAGATGCCCGAGGAGCTGTGGCCGATCGTCAAAGCACAGGTGGAGCAGGCGGCGGCGCACTGGCGGGCGCCGGACCGCGGCATGTGGGAGGTGCGCGGCGAGCCGCAGCACTTCACCTCGTCCAAGATCATGTGCTGGGTGGCGCTGGACCGAGGAGTCCGGCTGGCCCGGCTGCACGACTCGAACTCGACCGCCGACAAGTGGCAGGCCATCGCCGACGAGATCCACGAGGACATCCTGGCGAACGGTGTGGACGAGCGGGGCGTGCTGGTGCAGCGCTACGGCTCGACCGCCCTGGACGCATCACTGCTGATGGCTCCGCTGGTGCGCTTCCTGCCGCCGGACGACCCACGCATCGTCGCGACGGTGCTGGCCATCGCCGACGAACTGACGCACGCGGGCATGGTGCTGCGGTACCGGGTGGAGCAGACCGATGACGGTCTGGCCGGCGAAGAGGGCACCTTCACGATCTGCTCGTTCTGGCTGGTGTCGGCGCTGGTCGAGATCGGCGAACTGGCCCGTGCCCACGCACTGTGCGAGCGGCTGCTGTCGCACGCGTCCTCGCTCGGGCTGTACGCGGAAGAGCTCGATCCGGTCACCGGCCGGCACCTGGGGAACTTTCCGCAGGCGTTCACCCACCTGGCGCTGATCAACGCGGTCACGCACGTCATCCGGGCCGAACGCGAGCCGCATTCGTTCGGGTTCAGCCCGGCGAATCGACAGAGCTGAGCTTGGCAGCCCGCCGCCGCCTGAGGCCTTGCCTGCCGTCCCACTGGACGGTCGTTCTGCGGGGCGGGTCCGCGGATCCGGGTGGCGATCGCGTCGCCGGACGTTCCTAACAGCCCGTGCACCAGGACCACCGTCCTGGCCGCGGACGCTCCGGTCAGCTGCCCTTGACGCCGGCAAGCAGCATCTGCGCGACGTCGATCACTTCGACCTCGGCGCCGGCGGGTGCGTCCTGGCCCTGCCGGGCGGTGAGACCGTCGGTGAGCATGATGCGGCAGAACGGGCAGCCGGTGACAACCTTGGTCGCCTTGGTGTCCAGCGCCTCGTCGATGCGGTCGAGGTTGATCCGTTTGCCGATCTTCTCCTCCATCCACATCCGGGCGCCGCCGGCGCCGCAACACATCGCCCGCGCCGAGTTCCGCGGCATCTCCGTCAGGGTCGCCCCGGCCGCGCCGATCAGCTCCCGGGGCGGCGAGTACACCTGGTTGTGCCGGCCCAGGTAGCACGGGTCGTGGTAGGTGACATTGGTCTCCGCTGTCATACCTGCCGCCGGCTGCACCTGCCGGACCAGCCGCTTGTCGCGGACCAGCTTGTTCAGCAGCTGCGTGTGATGCACCACCTCGTACTCACCGCCCAGCTGCGGGTACTCGTTGAGCAGGGTGTTGAAGCAGTGCGCGCAGGACACCACGATCTTCTTCTGCGCCCGGTCGCCGAACGCCGCATTGATGCTCTCCACGTTCTGCTGCGCGAGCATCTGGAACAGGAACTCGTTGCCGGCCCGACGGGCCGGGTCACCCGTGCAGGTTTCGCCGGTACCCAGGACCGCGAAGCCGACCCCGGCCAGGTGCAGCAGTTCGGCCACCGCCTGGGTCGTCTTCTTGGCCTTGTCCTCGAACGCGCCGGCGCAGCCCACCCAGAACAGGTACTCGTGCTCGTCCTGCAGCACGTCGCTGACGACGGGGACGTCGAAGTCCAGGCCCTTCGCCCAGTCCATCCGGCCGGTCTGGTTCTGCCCCCACGGGTTGCCCTTGTTCTCCAGGTTGCGGAACAGCCCGCCCAGCTCGGACGGGAACTCGGACTCGATCATCACCTGGTAGCGGCGCATGTCGACGATGTGGTCGACGTGCTCGATGTCCACCGGGCACTGCTCGACGCACGCCCCGCAGGTGGTGCAGTCCCACAGCACCTCCGGGTCGATGATCCCGTTCAGCTCGGGGCCGCCGATCAGCGGCCGGCCGGCCTCCAGCATCGCCAGCGGATCGGAGTGCGCCAGCGCCGCCAGGTCCGTCTCGGACAACTTTTCGGTGCCGGTCATGTCGATGCCGCCGCCCGCCGCCAGGTACGGCGCCTTGGCGTAGGCGTGGTCCCGCAGCGCCAGGATGACCAGCTTCGGCGACAGCGGCTTCGCGGTGTTCCACGCCGGGCACTGCGACTGGCAGCGGCCGCACTCGGTGCAGGTGGAGAAGTCCAGCCAGCCCTTCCAGGTGAAGTCCTCGATCTTCCCGGCGCCGAACACGTCGACCTCCGGGTCGGCCTCCTCGAAGTTCAGCGGCACACCCTTGCTCATCATCGGCCGCAGCGCGCCCAACGAGACCCGCCCGGTGTCGGAGCGTTTGAAGTAGATGTTGAAGAAGGCGAGGAACCGGTGCCACGCAACGCCCATCGTCAGGTTCCGGGCCACCACGATCGCCCAGTACATCGAGATGATCACCTTGATGAGGGCGACGATGCTGATCGCCGCCAACGACGCCGGCAGGATGCGGCCCAGCCCGGTGGAAATCGGCGCGGCCCACGTGGGATAAGGCAGGTTCCCCGTTGCCGACTTGAACCCCCGGATCAGAAAGATGCAGATCCCGATGGTCAGGATCACCGACTCCACGAAATACGCCTGGCGAAAGTTGGAGCCGGTGAACCGGGACCGGCGGTCCGCCCGCCGCGGGTGGGCCAACTGCCGGATCACGATCAGCGCGCCGATGCCCAGCACGGTGGTCAGCGCGATGAATTCGACGAACAGTCCGTACCAGCCCTGGTGGCCCAGCCACGGCAGCTCGAATCGCGGGTACCAGGTCTCACCGACCGCCTCGATCAACGTCAGCACCAGCGCGCCGAACCCGACCATCACGAACCAGTGCGCCACCCCGACGATGCCCCACTTCAACATCCGGGTATGGCCCAGAGATTCGATCAGCAGCGTCTTCCCGCGCTGGCCCGGGTTGCCGGCGCGGGTCGGATCGGGCTGGCCGAGGCGCACCGTCCGGTAGATCTGCACACCCGCCAGGCCCAGCATCGCGAAACCCACCACGATCAACACCGCCGCGATCGGACCGGCAACCCAGGACACGACGCTCACCGGTGGATCCCGTCAGCAGGGACAGGCATGGTGTGCGGCATGTGTGCTCCTTCGCAGCAGACCGAACTGACCGGCTCGATCTGGACAACCGTTGACTCTCCGAGGTTACCCGCGAGTAACTTGCGGCTCGCGAGGGTGCCGACGGGTTTCACCGGCGGGTGTCGTCCCGACGGAAGTTGAGGTGGGAGCGAGAGGGCGTCGGGCCGCGTTGACCCTGGTACCGGGACCCGTACTGCACAGATCCGTACGGGTGCAGTGAGGGCGAGGTCAGCCGGAACAGGCACAGCTGACCGACCTTCATCCCCGGCCACAACGTGATCGGCAGATTCGCGGCGTTGGACAGTTCCAGCGTGATGTGCCCGGTGAAGCCGGGATCGATGAAACCGGCCGTGGAGTGGGTCAGCAGACCCAGTCGGCCGAGCGAGGACTTGCCCTCCAACCGACCGGCGAGGGTGTCCGGCAGGGTGACAGCTTCGAACGTCGAGCCCAGCACGAACTCGCCCGGGTGCAGCACGAACGCCGCGTCCGGCTCGACCTCCACCAGGTCGGTCAATTCGTCCTGCTGGAGCTGCGGGTCGATGTGGGTGTACTTCGAGTTGTTGAACACCCGGAAGAAGCGGTCCAGGCGGACGTCGATGCTGGCCGGCTGGATCAAGCTTGGGTCGAACGGATCGAGCCCGAGGGTGCCGGAGTCGATCTCGGCGCGCAGGTCGCGGTCGGACAGCAGCATGGCGATCATGCTATCCGGGCAAGGGCCAGGCCCCCGCCGCGTAAGTACTGCCCGCGGGCATCGGTTCGCTATAGTGACACCGTTCGTGCGGGTGTAGTTCAGTGGCAGAACTTCAGCTTCCCAAGCTGATAGCGCGAGTTCGATTCTCGTCACCCGCTCGCCGATCAAGCCGCCGGTTGCTGTTGCAACCGGCGGCTTTCGGCGTGTCTTGTGCGGGCAGCAGCGTCGGCGCACCCTCCGAGCATCAGCGCGCTCGCCTTGCCAGGCCGGTCGGGCCGGCGCCATCAGTGCCCGACGTCGTGCAGGTGGTGCTCGACGTCGTGCAGGTAGTAGAGCCCCAGCGTCTCGAGGGTGAACACCGATCCGTTGCCGCGCCGTCCGGTGCGCTGCCACTGTCGACCGGATGCACCGGCGAACACCTTCGCCGCCCGCTCCGCCTCGACCGCAAGTTGCTCGGCCACCTCGGTCGGATCAGCCAACCAGTAGCGGGCATCGAGTGCGGTCCGGTCCTGGTCCCAGTTCTCGAACTCCGGATCGTCCTGGTCAAGAATCAGCCGGGCCCGTCGGCCGAACAACGCGTGTACGTCCCGTACATGCGCACCGTATTCGAGCGCCGACCACACCTGGGGCGCCGGTCGTTGTCGGACGGCGGCGGTCGCCAGGGCCGCCTGCCACCGCCGCGTCGTCGCCCTGAGGCGGTCGGTCAGCGTCCGGCGGCCACCGGCCGATGCGTCGAACCCGCAGTCCGGGCAGGGTCGCTGTAGCACCCAGGTCCAGTCCTTGTCGTCGGCTTGCGGAACGGCCGGGCCGGCAGTGGGATCTTCGGTCATCACCCGGCCATTCAAGCACCGAGCCGGCCGTCGCATCCGGCTCGACATCGCCGGTCTTTTGTCAGCGCAGCGTAGGCGGTAGCATTGTCACATCAGGCATTGGCATGAATACGTCGTGCCGGGGGAATCAATTTGTGGCGCAGGGTCATTGCTCAGCTCTGTGCGGGCTAAGTTGGCGCTCTGCGGCGGCGGTCGAAGTCGAACGACCAGCACAGCAATCACCGGACGACTCGACGCACAACACACGAAGCATGGGGAAAGGAACACACCGTGGGCAAGAGGGTACTTGCAGTCGCCGGCACCGGCGGAGTGCTGCTGTTCAGCACCGTCATGGGTGGGACTGCGGCATGGGCGGCACCGGCCGCGCCGGCACCGGCCGCGGCAGCTGCTGCAGCCGCCAAGGGGCTCGACTACACCGCGATGCTGGCCCCGGTCGGCGCCAACAATGTCGCCGGCAGCGGCGAGTTGTGGGTGACGCTGACCGGTAACAAGGCCAAGTTCACCCTGCAGGTCGGTGGGCTGCTCGCCGACGCCCCGCACGCTGCGGCGCTTTATGCAGACGCGGCGGGTAGATGCCCCACCGCAGCGGAGGCGAAAACCACCAATGGACACCAGGCAGTCACGATGACCGATGCTGCACCCGTGCTGAAATCCCCCGGAACGTCGCTGACGGTCTCCGGCGACACCGGCGCCGACTCCGCGCTCGCTCTCGACCGCTACCCGAAGGCCGGCGCGTACACCTACTCGCGCACCTTCGACATCGACCCGAAGGTCGCCGCAGCCGTGAAGAACGGCACGGCCGTCATGGTCGTGCACGGCATCGACTACAACAACAACGGGCTGTACGACAACGTGCTGGGGATGACCTCCGGCAGGCCCGCCGAGAGCGCCGCCCCGGCGCTGTGTGGCGCGTTCGTGGCGTCCCAGATGCAGTCGGTGCCGACCGGTAGCGCCGACACCGGCGGCGGTCCGGCCGACACCCCCGGCGCTCTCGCCGGATTCGGTGCACTGTCACTCCTGGGTGCAGCCGGAGCAGCTTTCGTCGCCTTCCGTCGCCGTCTCCGCGGCCCATCCGCCGGCAAGGTGGTGACGAACGGGTAGCGGAGGTTGAACACATGACGGAAGCAGTAGGCAGGTCGCGCCCCGGCGGAGCCCGGATCGCGGTCATCCTGGCAGTGGTGCTGGCCTTGGTCGGTGCAGTCCTGATCACCCTTGCCGTGCACGGGTCACGTCCCGGCGCACCGCAGCCGTCGGCCGCCCAGGCCGGGAGCATCAACCCCTCCGAACCGGTCTCGACGGGATCGGCAGCCCTCAGCAGCACGACCGCAGCGGCCACCTCCGCGCCGGCGCCCGTTGCCACCGCACCGGCGACGAAGGCGCCGGCCAAGGCCCCGACGACGAGCGCCGCGACGACAGCAGCACCGAAGTCGACGGGCAAGTCGGCGGCGCCCAGGACAACCGCGCCGAAGGCCACGGCCGCGAAACCCGCTGCACCGAAGACGACGTCGATCGTGCTGCCCTCTTTCGCCAATCCGGCGAAGGGCTTGCTGCTGGAGCCGTCGATGCCGGTGTCGCTGTCCATTCCGGCGATCGGCGTCACCTCGCCGGTGATCACGCTCGGTCTCAACTCCGACGGCACCGTGCAGGTGCCGTCGCTGGACGATCCGGACTCTAAAGCCGGTTGGTACAAGGGCTCTCCGAAACCGGGAGCCATTGGGCCGGCGATCGTGCTCGGGCACATCGACTCGAAGAAGTACGGCCCCGGCGTGT
>CAXSEW010000056.1:0-12948 GCA_964236185.1 uncultured Nakamurella sp.
CGGCTCCCCCTCGGTCGGCTACCGGCCCAGTCTGCCCGCCCCCTGCCGCCTCGGCGCGGCGGCACCTGGCAGGCTGCACCCGTCACTTCGCTCACCTGCCCGCCGGAGGTGCCTTCGCTTGGATCTGTCAGCCGAGGTCGCCGACTGGCCGGTGGGCGGTCTGGCGGTGGCCGTACTGGGCCCGTCCGGGGTGCTCGACCGGTACGAGACCCGGCCGGGCGCGAGTTTCGAATGGGCCTCGGTCACCAAGATCGTCACTGCCTTGACGGTGCTCGACGCGTGCGCGGACGGCACGCTCGCGCTGGACGACCCGGTTGTCCTCGACGACGCGTCCGACGGCAGGGCGCACACCGGTCTCACCGTCGCGCATCTGCTCTCCCACGCCGCCGGTCTGCCGTTCGACCGCGGCGCGTCGGTCGCACCGCCGGGCACCCGGCGCACCTATTCCAACTACGGCTACGAGCTGCTCGGCGAGCAGCTGGCGCGCGCGGCCGGCGGGCCGCTGCAGAACGAGATAGCCGGCCGGGTCCTGGAGCCGCTGTCCATGTCCACCATGACCGTGGACGGCTCGCCGGCCAGTAGCGGCGTCGGCACCATCGACGACCTGCTGGCGCTGGCCGGCGAGCTGCTGGTGCCGACCGTCCTGGGTACCGAGATCGGCCACCTGATCAGCACTGTCGCATTCCCGGGACTGTCCGGAGTGCTGCCGGGATTCGGCCGGCAGGCATCGAACGACTGGGGGCTGGGCTGCGAGATCCGCGACTCGAAGAGCCCGCACTGGACCAGCGCCGACAACAGCCCGGCCACGTTCGGACACTTCGGCCAGTCCGGCAGTTTCCTGTGGGTCGACCCCGTCGTTCGGCTGGCCTGCGTCGGGCTCGGCGACCGGCCCTTCGGCGCCTGGGCCGCGACCGCCTGGCCGCGGCTGTCCACCGCCGTGCTGCAGGCGAATGCGGGTTGACCGGCGCAACGCCGGCACCGCCCCGTACCGACCCGCCGACATCGGCAGCGACCGTGGCAGACTCGCCCGGATGACCGCCAAGGATCGGCTTTTCGGTCGAATCGTGCACCTGCCCCGGGCCAGTGCAGCTGCGCTGCGCGGCGTGCGGGTGCAAGAGCTGTCGGTGCCGATGCCGGACGGCGCAGTACTGGCGGCCGACCGCTACTACGTCGACGGTCGCCCCGGCGACCCGGTGGTGCTGCTGCGCGGGCCCTACGGCCGGAGCGGCGTCAGCGCGCTGCTCGGCCGTGCCTACGCCGCGCGCGGCCTGCAGGCGGTGATGGTGAGTTGCCGGGTCACCTTCGGCTCCGGCGGCGAATGGTTCCCGATGCGCGACGAGGCGCCGGACGGGCTGGCCACCTGGCACTGGTTGCGGGCGCAGACCTGGTTCCCCGGATCGGTGATCCTGGCCGGCCCAAGCTATCTGGGCTACACCCAGTGGGCGCTGGCCACGCAGGTCCCGGGCGAGATCGCGGCCATGGTTCCGCAGGTCACCTCCTCGAGGTTGACGCTGCCGTTCATTCGCAGCGACGCGCTCGACTGGGACCTGCTGGTGCGGTGGAACTTCCTGCTCGAGTATCAGGAGAAACGTTTCACCGGGCTCCGATCACTGCTGAAGCTCGATGAGAAGCGCTTGCAGCGGGCCTTTCTCACGTTGCCGAAGGAATCCGTCGACCGGCAGCTGGCCGGCCACCGGTGGGAGTTCTTCCAGGACTGCCTGCACCACGACTCGGACGATCCGCACTGGGCGTCGACCGATCACAGCGGCGAGGTCGGGACGCTGTCGACGCCGGCCGCCTACGTCACCGGCTGGTACGACATCTTCCTGGCAGATCAGCTCCGGGACTACGCAGCGACTGCTGCCGGCCCCGCGCCGCATCGGCTGACCATCGGTCCGTGGGCGCACCCGTCACCGGCCGGCTTCGGAGCCGCAGCGACGGAGGCGATGTCCTTCGCCGCTCCCTACGCGCGCGGCACCGTGCCGGCCGAGCGGGCGCAGGTCCGGCTGTACGTCATTGGTACCGGTCGCCGGAACACCGCGGCCCCTGCCCCGGGTCGACCGGTCACCGCGCCGTGGCGCGACTTCGACAACTGGCCTCCCACCGGCTATCCGGCCACCCGGCTGCACCTGCACGGCGACGGCCGGCTACGACCGGCCGCCCCGGCGGAAGCGAACAGCCGGTCGGTGTTCAGCTACGACCCGGCCGACCCCACACCGTCCTCCGGCGGCCCGTTCCTGTCCGTCGGCGGCGGCCCGAAGGACAACCGGCAGCTGGAAGGTCGGCCGGACGTCCTGGTGTTCAGCACCGAGCCCCTGGAGGGCGATGTGGAGGTGATCGGCGAGGTGTCGGCGGAGATCTGGTTCGCCTCCGATCGGCCCAGCGCCGACGTCTTCGTCCGGTTGTGCGACGTCGACGCGCGCGGTCGGTCGACGAATGTCTGCGACGGGATCGTTGGACTGCGTGGAGCGGACGTCGTCGACCTCGGCCCGGTGACCGTCGTGCTGTGGCCCACGGCGCAGGTGTTCCGTGCGGGCCACCGGATCCGCATCCAGGTGTCCAGCGGATCGCATCCCCGGTATGCGCGCAACACGGGAACCCTGGAGACCCGCTCGGCCGCTGCCGGTCTGGCTGTCGCCCGGCAGCAGATCCGGCACGATGCCGATCACCGGTCGGCGGTCGTGCTCCCGGTGGCCGCCGGGCACCGCCCGGTGCTCGGTCGCCGGTGAGGGTGGCCGCATCACCCGCCGGTCTTTCGACGCTGAGTAGCTGACCCCGCTCAGGGGCTGCTGAGCCCCCACCCGTTGGACGGAGATCCAGCCGTATTCGAGTGACCACGGCCACCTGTCGCACTCCGTGGGCTACCCTTCGTGTTGAACGCGTAACTCCCTGCATTCACACTTCTCTGGAGCCGATGTGCCGTCCAGTTCCGTTTCCGTCGACCAGCGGGCCAGGTTTCGACCGCTCGCGAGCGCTGTCCTGAAGAAGGCGCCCACCGGGATCGGCGGGCTGGACGAAGTGACCGGTGGTGGACTGCCCTACGGGCGGCCGACCCTCGTCTGCGGACCAGCCGGTTGCGGAAAAACGCTGCTGGCGATGGAGTTCCTGGTACGCGGTGCGTTGGAGTTCGACGAGCCCGGCGTCTTCGTCGCCTTCGAGGAGTCCGTCGGCGAGCTCGTCCAGAACGTCGCGTCCATGGGCTTCGACCTCGAGCAACTGCAGACCGATGGCAAGCTGGTGATCGAGCACATCAACCTCACCGCCGGCGAGGTCGACGAGAACGGCGCCTGGGACCTGGAAGGACTGTTCATCCGGATCGGCCTGGCGATCGACCAGGTCAACGCCAAGCGGGTGGTGCTGGACACGCTGGAAACACTGTTCGGCGCCTTCTCGAACGTCTCGATCCTCCGCGGCGAGCTGCGGCGGCTGTTCCGGTGGTTGAAGAGCCGCGGCGTCACGGCCGTCATCACCGGCGAGCGGGGTGACGGCACACTGACCCGGTACGGCATCGAGGAATACGTCTCCGACTGCGTCATCGTGCTCGACCACCGGGTGACGGCCCAGTCGTCCACCCGACGGCTCCGGGTGCTCAAGTACCGGGGATCGCTGCACGGCACCAACGAGTACCCGTTCCTGATCGGCGAGACCGGCGTCTCCGTCCTACCGATCACGTCGTTGGGTCTGGAGCACGCCGTATCGAGCGAGCGGGTGTCCAGCGGCGTTCCGGCCCTGGACGACATGCTCGGCGGCGCCGGCCTGTACCGCGGCAGCTCGGTGCTGATCAGCGGCACCGCCGGCACCGGCAAGTCCACCGTCGCGGCGCAGTTCTGCGCCGCGGCGTGCGGCCGCGGCGAGCGGGCGCTGTACTTCGCCTTCGAGGAGTCGTCGGCGCAGATCATGCGGAACATGTCGTCGGTCGGTATCGAGCTCGCCCCCTGGGTCGAGCAGGGTCTGCTGGAGTTCCGCTGCACCCGGCCCAACGTGCTCGGGCTGGAGGCGCACCTGGCCACCATGCAGAACGCAGTCGCCGACTTCCTGCCGGACCTGGTGGTGATGGACCCCATCTCCGATCTGATGCGGGTCGGGGCGGACGTCGAGGTGGCCGCGATGCTCACCCGGCAGATCGACTACCTCAAGAGCCTGGGGGTGACGGCGCTGCTGACCAGCCTGACGACGGGTACCGACGCCGAGAGCACGGACCAGCACATCGCGTCGCTGATCGACACCTGGATCATCCAGAAGCTGGCCGTACGGGACGGCACCCGCAGTCGCGTTCTGCTGGTGCTCAAATCACGGGGGATGGCGCACTCGCACGAGATGCGTAATTTCGTGCTCGGTGATCGCGGCATCATGCTGACCGATGTCTTCCGTTCCACCATCGACACGGCATGACCACCGGCAGCAACGATTCGCCGCCGACCGGCGCCTACGGGCGCCCGCCGGCCCAGGGCGAGGACACTTCGATCTGGCAGTTCCAGTTGTACGTGGCCGGTGAGTCGCCGAAGTCGGTCGAGGCGTATTTCAACCTCAAGAAGCTGTGCGAGGAGTACCTGGCCGGCCGGTACGAGATCGAGGTGATCGACCTCGTGGAACAACCGGCCCTCGCCCGCAGCCACGACATCATCGCCATTCCCACTACGGTGCGCCAACTTCCCCATCCGCTACGAAAGATCATCGGCGACCTGTCCAACACCCAGGGTGTGTTGATCGGCCTGCAACTCGAGCCGCGAGCACCCCGGTGACCGGCGATCATGACGCGGTCCGCCTGCGTTATGAGGAGCTCTACCAGCGGAAACTGGCCGAGGAGAGCATTGTCGAATATCTGCTGACGCTGTTCGTCAGCGGTGCCTCGGAGATCTCCGCCCTGGCGATCGGCAATGCCCGGTCACTGTGCGAGAACTACCTGGCCGGGCGTTACCGCCTGCAGGTGGTGGACGTGCACCGGGATCCGGCAAAGGTGATGCTGCACAACGTGCTCGCCGCCCCCACCCTGCTGCGGGAGCGGCCGTTGCCGATACGCCGGCTGGTCGGCGACCTGTCCGACACCGGAAAGGTGCTGGCTGCGCTGGACATCACCAGCACCATGAGCGACGCGGGTGGAGCGGCTTCGTGAGCCAGCGCCGCCAGACCGGGTTGGCCGGCCCACGGGAGGAGACCGACTCGCTGCGTCGGGAGTTGACCGAGCTGCGCGACAAGCTACGCGAGTACGAGCAGACCATCCAGGCGATCCAACTGGGCGAGGTCGATGCGCTGCTGATCGGTGCCCGCACCGGCGTCGAACAGGTCTTCACCCTCTCCAGCGCCGATCGCCCGTACCGCAATTTCGTCGAGAGCATGTCCGACGGCGCCGCCACGGTGTCGAGCCAAGGCATCGTGCTCTATGCCAACCAGGCGTTGGCCGACCTGGTCGAGGCGTCCTGCGAGCAGATCGTCGGCGCCCCGCTGGTCCAGCTGGTCACGCCCGACAGCCGGGAAGCCCTGAGCCTGCTGAGCGATGACGGCGGGCCGACCGACCTGACGCTGCTGACCAGCAGCGGCGGCGGCGTATCGGTCCGCATCAGCTGCTCGTCGCCGTTCCGGGTCAACGGCCAGAGCATCACCTGCTTCACCATCATCGACCTCACCGGAGAGCGGCTGGCCGAGGCCAAGTTGGCGCACCTGGCGCAGCATGACGCCCTGACCGGCCTGCCCAACCGCACCATGCTGACCGATCGGGTCCAACAGGCCCTGGCCGAGCGGGTCGCCGCCGGCAGCATGACGGCCCTGCTGTTCTGCGATGTGGACGGCTTCAAGAACGTCAACGACGCCTACGGGCACCAGGTCGGCGACGATACCTTGCGGGTGATCGCGCTGCGCCTGACCGAGACCGTGCGGCCCGGCGACACCGTCGCCCGCATCGGTGGCGACGAGTTCGTGGTGCTGTGCAGAGGCCTCACCAAGGCCTCCGACGCCGCCGCGATCGCTACCCGCATCCGCGACGCCGTGGCGATGCCGAGCCGCAGCATGCCGGTGGAGTTGGACATCACCATCAGCATCGGAATCGCACTGGCCTTCGCGGACGACAACGACGCCACCCCCGACAGCCTGCTGCGTGATGCCGACGAGGCCATGTACAAGGCGAAGCGGCAGGGCGCCAACGTGATCGAGATCTTCGACGAGCCGCTGAGGTTGGTGGCCAGCTCACGGCTGCGGACATTGACCGAACTCCGCCGCGCCAAGGTCGAGGGCGAACTGGTGCTGTTCTACCAACCGGTGATGGACCTGGCCGCAGAGACGCGCATCGGTGACGAGGCGCTGATCCGGTGGCGCCATCCGACCCGCGGGCTGGTACCGCCCGACCAATTCATTCCCTTCGCCGAGAGCAGCGGCCTGATCATCGACATCGGCGCCTGGGTGCTGCAGGAGGCGTGCCGGCAGGCCGCCCACTGGTCCTGCTCCCAGGCGGGCCGGTCGCTGGACATGTCGGTGAACGTGTCGAGCCGGCAACTGGCCCAGGGCGCCGGGCTGGTGTCGGCGGTTGCCCTGGCACTTGCCGAATCCGGCATCGACCCGCGGTCGCTGGTGCTCGAGGTCACCGAGAGCGCGCTGATGGACGACGCCGCTGCCGCCCTGCGGGTGGTCAACGAGTTGAAGTCGCTGGGTGTCCGCATCGCCATCGACGACTTCGGCATCGGGTACTCCTCGCTCGTCTATCTCAAGAACTTTCCGGTCGACCTGCTGAAGATCGACCGGTCGTTCGTGGCGGGGCTGGGCCGCGACAAGGACGACACCGCGATCGTCCGCAGCGTGATCGACCTGGCCCACGCCCTCGAGATCGAGGCAGTGGCCGAGGGTATCGAAACCCGGACGCACCTGGAGCTGCTGCAGGGGTTGGGCTGCGGCTACGGACAGGGCTTTCTGTGGAGCCCGGCGGTGCCGCCGCAGGAATCCGGCGACGGGTGGCGCCCACCGGCGGAGTTGCTCGGCCCACCGGCGGTCGGCCCGGTCTGAGCTGTGCCCGCGAGTGCGTGGCTCGGCGGGCCGCTCAGAGTTTGCGGAACCGGTACCGGGTGCGCAGGTGGTCGCCGAAGAATCGACCCTTGCTGTCCGCCCGCAACAGAGAGTCGTACACCGAGTGCGGCACCAGGAAGTACTCGTAGACATCGCCGGAGCTGAACTCGATCTCCAGCACCGCCGTCGCCCGGTCATAGCCCACCGAGGTGATGATCGAGCTGTCGACCGGACGCCTCTTCACCTGCTGCCGGGCCCGCTACTGGCCGGCCAGGTCGGTAAATCGCGAGTAGTGCAGCTGATGGGCGACGGAAATGGTGGCGGTCGGACCGTTGCGGTGCTTGGCGATGATCAGATCGGCCTCGCCGGCCCGCGGATCGTCGGCCTCGAAGGCATCCGGCCGGTGCACCAGGATGACCATGTCGGCGTCCTGCTCCAGCGAGCCGGACTCGCGCAGGTCCGACAGCAGCGGGCGCTTGTCGGTCCGCTGCTCCGGGCCACGGTTGAGCTGCGAGATCGCGATGACGGGCACCTCCAGCTCCTTGGCCAGCAACTTCATCTGCCGGGAGAATTCCGACACCTCCTGCTGGCGTGACTCGACCTTCTTGCCCGACGACATCAGCTGCAGGTAGTCCACGACGATCAACCGCAGGTCGTTGCGCTGCTTGAGGCGCCGCGCCTTGGCCCGGATCTCCATCATCGTCATGTTGGGCGAGTCGTCGATGAACAATGGGGCGTCGGAGATCTCGCTCATCCGCCGGACGATCTTCTGCCAGTCCTGCTCGCTCATGGTGCCGGCCCGCATCTGCGACAGCCGGATCTGCGCCTCCGCCGACAGCAGGCGCATGGTGATCTCGGTCTTGGACATCTCCAGCGAGAAGATCACCGACGTCAGCCGGTGCTTGACCGACGCGTTGCGCGCGACATCCAAAGCCAGCGTGGACTTCCCGACACCAGGTCGGGCCGCCATGATGATCATCTGGCCGGGGTGGAAGCCGTTGGTCAGCGAATCCAGGTCGGCGAACCCGGTGGGTACCCCGGCGGACAGGCCGCCGCGGCTGGCGATGGCGTCCATCTCGTCCATCGTCGGTTGCAGCAGTTCCTCGAGCACCACGTAGTCCTCGGTGGTGCGCCGTTCGGTGACCTCGTAGATCTCCGCCTGAGCCCGGTCGACGATCTCGTCGACCTCCCCGCCGCCGACCTGGCCCTCGTTGCCGCCGTAACCGAGCTGCACGATCCGGGTGCCGGCCTCCACCAGCCGGCGCAGCACAGCTTTCTCGGCCACGATCTGGGCGTAGAACGCCGCGTTGGCGGCCGTCGGCACCGCACTGGTGAGCGTATGCAGGTAGACGGCTCCGCCGATGCGCGAGAGCGTGCCGGCCTTGTCCAGTTCGGCGGCGACAGTCACCACATCGGCCGGCTCGCCCCGCGCGAACAGGTTGAGGATCACCTCGTAGACGGTGGCGTGCGCCGGCTTGTAGAAGTCGACGGTGCTCAGCTCTTCCACCACGTCGGCGATGGCGTCCTTGCTGAGCAGCATGCCGCCGAGAACGGACTGTTCTGCTGCCAGGTCCTGCGGCGGCTGCCGGTCGAACTGCCGCGGCGGGTCCGATGGACCCGCTGCAGCCCAACGGTCGTCGATCACCGCCATCTGCTGCCCTCCCTACTCGCTGTACTGCCACGGTTCCGGCTGCCTGCTCGGCGACGACACCGCACGGGCCAACACGAACCACCATCGACCACCGGTGACGGTCGGTGAGCGCCAGCTGTGCTGCATCCACTGAGGTGTCTACCCGGCAGCACCGACAGTCGGTCCGCACTGCCCGGGCGGCACCATCCGGAAGGAACCTAGGCGCCCCGTCCTGGCAAGAGAAGCCAGTCCTGTGGAGAAGCCAGGGGACCGACCGGGGATGAGATGGGGACACCAGTGGGTCTGCGCAGGTGGCAGGGATGGGCCATTGTGGACAGCGTGGGGAATTGTCCGGGCCGACTCACTATCGGCACAGGTCACAGGGGTCGGGGAGCCGCCACAGCCTGTGGACAGAAATTGTGGGTAGCCGCTCGGCGTTTCCTTCCGGCGTGTCGTCGGACGGCACGCGCAGCCTTGCGTTCATCGTTTCGTGACATGGCCGTGACCACTTCGAGTCCGGATTCGCTGTCCTTGCGAGGGGTGCGCGTGGCAAATGGGCGCCGGCTCCACTCGACCGCCGCTGGGCGCTGTGCTGCTACCCGAGCGACTGGATGTGGCACCCAGCACTGAGGGTGACCGCCGCCGGTGCATTTGTGCGCCGTTGTCCCTCATCAGTGCAGGACGGATGATGTCGGGTGATCATGGATATCGCCTCGCCGGCAGATACCGAACAGCTGGCGGAGTCAGGTCGAGAACCGATCGACGGCATCCAGCCCCATGAGAGGCATCGGAGAGGTGACGGATGCGGGTGGTCGTACTGTCCGATACACATGCGCCGCGGTTCTGGAAGGCCTGCCCGCCGGCGGTGGCCAGGCACCTGGCGGCGGCGGACCTGATTCTGCACGCCGGAGATGTCTGCGTCCCGGCGGTGCTGGACGAACTGGCCGGCTTCGCGCCGGTGCACGCGGTGCTCGGCAACAACGACGGTCCCGAGGTAGCGGCCTGGGGCGCGCCCGACACCGCCGAGTTCGACCTCGACGGGTTACGGGTGGCGATGATCCATGACAGCGGCCCACGAACGGGACGCCTGTCGCGGCTCCGGAAGCGGTTCCCCACCGCTCAACTCGTCGTCTTCGGCCACTCCCACATTCCGCTGGACGACAGCGTGAACGGATTGCGGATCCTCAATCCCGGATCGCCCACCGACAAGCGCAGGCAACCGCACGGCACCATCTCCGTGCTCGACATCACTGCCGGACAGATCCAACGCGCGCAGCTGATCGACGTCTCTTGAACCGGCGGACGGCCCTTCCGGTGCTGCTGAATCAGCTGTAACGAAGTCACTTTCCGTGACGACAACCTGGTTGGACGCTGTGACGTTCACCCTATTGGCCCAATATTCTCCCGAATGCCGGTCAAAGCGACAGTTCCGTCCGTAAAGTCGTCCGCAGAGCCCTGGTGGTCCGTCCTGATGCGGAGCCGTGCTGTGGGCGGGGGACAAGGGCGTCCCGGCCCGCGGCCATCTGATCGTCGTCGGCACACGAACTCGTTCCGACCCCCAGGAAATGGATACCCGCATGCTGACCGAAGTAGGCGAACGGACCGGACAACCGGTCGCCACGGCTCGATCGGGCCTACGCCGCGTCATCGGGCTGAGCGCCTCGCTCGTCGGCACACAGGCACTCACCAGCGTGCTCGGGCTGGCCTTCTGGACGCTGGCCGCCCGCAGTTTCACCACCTCCGACGTCGGCGTCGCCGGTGCGGCCGTCGCGATGATGATGCTGCTGGCCTCGCTGGGGTCGCTCGGTCTGGGCACGCTGCTGATCGCCCGGCTACCGCTGACCGACCAGGGCAACCGCCGGGTGCTGGTGCGCACCTCGCTGCTGGCCGCCGGCGGTACCAGCGCTGTGCTGGGCGCGGTCGTTCCACTTCTCGCGGTCCACGTCTTCGGCGCGACGAACCTCCGCCCGCTGGTGGCGAGCCCGCTGACCGTGCTCGGATTCGCTGCCGGAACAGCCCTGATGGCTGTGGTACTGGTCCTGGACCAGGCGGTGCTGACCATCGGCGTCGGCGTGCTGCAGTTCGAACGCAACGTACTGGCCAGCGTGGTGAAGATCGGCGTGCTGGTGCTGTTCAACGCAGTCGGCGTCACCGGCGGGATGGCGATCTTTCTCGCCTGGGCGGTGGGCACATTGGTGTCGCTGCCGCTGGTGTCCTGGCGCACCCGGGGCGGCCGATCGCTGCAGGCCGACCGCCGCATGGCCGATCCTCGCGCGCTCAAGGGACTGGGTCGAATGGCCGCCAGTCACCACGCGCTCAACACGACATTGCAAGCCGCCCTGCAGATCCTGCCGATCATGGTCACCGCCTTGCTGTCTGCCCAGGACAACGCCTACTTCAACACCGCCGTGCTGGTGTCCGGCTTCGTCTTCGCCCTGCCCTACGCGATCGCGATCAGCCTGTTCGCCTCGGCCAGCGGCAGCGAGAACGAGGTGCTGAGCCGGATCAAGCTGACCCTGCCGTTCAGTCTCGCCGTCAGTGTGCTGGCCAACCTTGCCCTGTTCCCGCTGGCCGGCGTCGTGCTCAGTGTCTTCGGGGGGAACTACGCCAGCGAGGGCGCAAATATTCTTCATGCCCTGGTCCTGGCCGGCATCCCGTTCGTCATCAAGGACCACTTCATCGCGTTGCGCAGGGTGCAGGGACGGACCACCGAGGCGGTGTGGTTGCTGTCCGGATTCCTGGTCGTGGAATTGGTGGCCGCCGCGATCGGCGCGCGGGTCGGCGGCACCATCGGTCTCTGTCTGGCCTGGGTCGGCGTGCTGCTCATCGAAGCCGTCGTGATGGCAATTCCGCTGATCAACGGCTGGCGACGGTACCAGCGCGCTACCGTCGAAGGGTTGTCGACCGCGGAAGCGATGGACGTCGAACTGGTCGTCGCAATGCCTATGACCGCCGAGCCGTTGACCGTGCACCCGTCAGAGTCGGCATCGCTGACCTTGGTACACACCACCTCGAAACGGGCAATCCACATCGACGATCAACTCACCGCTCCCGTCGGGGCATCGCCGACGGTAGCTGTCGACGACGCTGCGGTCAGCCCCGGGCCGACCCGGCGCCGAGGCGGAAGGCGCGCCGGCCTGGCCGGGCCCACGGTGTTCGTGATGGCAATTGGCGTGCTGGTCATGGCGGTGGCCGCCGATTCCGGTCGGGACGGGTCCACTGCGCTGTGGATCCGCGTCGCCTGGATCGCCGGGCTGGTGTTGATCTTCCTGCCGGCCTGCCTGCGCGTCGTGCTACCCGGCACCGGCCACGTCGAGCGGATCATGCTCGCCGTCGCACTGCCGATGATGCTGCAGTTCTCCAGGCTGGTACTGAACCCCACCCGGTTCGCCTTCCACGACGAGTTCATCCACGCCAATACGCTGCGGCAGATCGACGAGACCGCTCACCTGTTCAGCCAGAATTCCCTGTTGCCGGTGTCCGGGTACTACCCCGGACTCGAGGTCGTCACCGACGCCATCCACGCCAGTACCGGCCTGGGCGTCTACGCATCCAGCGTGATCACCCTGCTGCTGTCCCGGGCGGTCATCTCGCTGGTGCTCATCGCACTCGTCACCCTGGTGACCGGGTCGCGCCGGGCCGGGGCCATCGGCGCCGTGCTCTATGTGGCCAACCCGCAGGAACTCTTCTTCAACTCGCAGTACTCCTATCAGACGCTGGCGCTGCCGCTGGCAATCCTGGCCGTCTACCTGTTCGCGGTTCGCCGGCGGGGTACCCGCACCGCCCTGCTGCTGCCGATCCTGACCACTGCGATGGTCACCTTCACCCACCACGTCACGGCCATGCTGCTGATCGCGGCGTTCTTCTGCTGGCTGGTCGCCGAGCTCCTGGTGGACCGCCGCAACCGGCGCCGTGCCGCAGCGACCGACCCGGGCGACCCGGCGCCATTCGCCGGCGGCCGGGATCGCGGCGGACTGCTCTGGATGACGGTGGTGTCCGGCGCGCTCTCGCTACTGGCAGCGCTCAATCCGGGTAGCCCGGTACGCAACTACCTGGAGTCGATCGTCGGCAGCTCGACCGCCGACGTGACCAGCCTGAGCGAGGGCAGCGCCGCCAAGCCGTTGTTCTCCGACACCGCCGGTTCCGGGCCGGCATGGTGGGAGCAGATCCTGCTGGTGTCGGCCGTCGCCATCGCCATGCTGTCGATGCTCGTCGTGCTGAAGTTCCTCTGGCGGCGCCGGCGGACCGGGTCGGCGCTGGCGCTGATCGTCGGGTGCCTCGCCCTGCTGTACCCGGTCATCCCGGCCGGCCACCTCACGGTGGCGACC
>CAXSEW010000057.1:0-12929 GCA_964236185.1 uncultured Nakamurella sp.
CGATGCTGCGGCGCGCGGCGTCCGGGCGGTGGTGCCGGGCTGCGGCGTCGGCGGTCACCGAGTCGGCGAAGGTGGCGGTCAGCCGGGCCTGTACCGCGGCACAGCCGGACTTCAAACGTTCCAGGGCGGCGATCCGGTCGATCAACACCGCGTCGGAAGCGTTCGTATCAATGTCCGTGACGGCGTCGAGAAGCCATTGCAGATCGCCGTGACCGCCTCCCGCTGAAGGGGCAGCCGTCACCGCGGCATCAGTGTCGGCAACTGTGGACATACGTTCTATTCTAGCGGGCTGGAGATCTGAGGGCAAGCAGTCAGGCGACTCTTCCGAAATACGAACCGTTGCGGCACAACAGTAATCAAACATGGACGCGCGGCAACCACCGGTTCGCGGCAGCACGCCGTTGTCCTACTCGTGGGCGCTGCGGGACCCGTCCGTCAGCTCCATGATGTTGGCATCGAGGAGCTGCGGGATGGGGAAGCAAGCTATGAGACGGATCGTCACCGATGCACAGGCTGAGCTGTGGCGTCGGGTTCTGTCAGTGCGTCCGTACAGGCGCGAAGGGTGGTGAGCAGTCGCTGCTCGGCCGTCGGCGATAGCGGAGCGAGCATCCGTTTCTCGACCGCTCTCACCGCCACGCTGGCCAGGCGCAGCTTGGCGCGGCCGGCGTCGGTGAGTTCGGTGGGCAGCGCCTTGCCGTGGCTGGCCACCGACGCCCGGCTGAGCAAACCGCGCTGTTGCAGGCCGTGCAGCACCAGATTC
Source organism: uncultured Nakamurella sp. (assembly GCA_964236185.1). GTDB lineage: Bacteria > Actinomycetota > Actinomycetes > Mycobacteriales > Nakamurellaceae > Nakamurella. The sequence goes on from CAXSEW010000057.1 coordinate 761, forward strand.
ATGGACTGCCGGGAGACGAAGGTCGCCCGTGCCAACTCGGAACTGGACAGGCTGGGTCGCTGATCAAGAACCTCCAGGCACGAATACTGCGGAACGGTCAGGTCCAGCGGACGCAGCGCAGCGTCCATTCCCGCCCGGAGAGCGGTGGCGGCCCGCTTGAGTGCATAGCCCACCGCATCATCCACCGGTCCGACGGACTCGACTTGACTCATGTCAACATCATGACACACACTGATACGTGTCAACCTACTGACACGACTACTGAGGAGTCACCATGACGGTTTCCGGGCCTACCTTCATCGCGCTGCAGGTGCACGACGTCGACCGGGCGGCTGCCTTCTACGAGACCAAATTGGGACTTGTCCGTGCGCCTGTCTCACCGCCCGGAGCGGTGGTGTTCGACACTGCGCCGGCCGCCTTTGCGGTACGGGAACCGCTCCCTGGCGTGGATCTCACTACCGCCGCCCCGCGCCTCGGTATCGGCGTTGCCTTGTGGCTGCACGCCGACGATGCACAGGGCCTGCATGATCAACTGGCCGCCGACGACGTAGAAATCCTGGTGCCCCCGTTCGATTCGCCGTTCGGGCGGACCTTCACCTTCAGCGACCTGGATGGGTACGCCATCACCATCCACGATCAACCCTGACCCCACTCTGTCGTCAGGCGCCGCCCGGAGTGGCGCAGCTCCGACTCGATGGGCGACAGTGGTCCGATGACCGACTCCGTGGCGGGATCGCCCACCGATGATGACGCAACCACGTCCGGCTACGTCGGCGACCCCGCGGTGCGAGCGGAATGGGACAGGCGTTACGCGGTCGAGGGGCAGCTGTGGAGCGGTCGACCGAACGGTGCGCTGGTGGCCGAGGTGGCGGGCTTGACGCCGGGACGCGTGCTCGACGTGGGGTGCGGCGAGGGTGCGGACGCCGTCTGGCTCGCCCGCGGCGGCTGGCAGGTGACCGGGCTCGAGGTGTCCGGGGTGGCGCTGCAGCGAGCGGCCGGGCACGCGCAGGACGCCGGAGTACCGATCCAGTGGGTGCACGGCGGGCTGGCGGAGGCGAAGCTTCCACCAGGATCGTTCGACCTGGTATCGGCGCAGTATCCAGCCCTGCTGCGCACTCCCGAGGCGGCCGCAGAGCATGCGTTGCTCGAGGCCGTGGCTCCCGGCGGGGTGCTGCTGCTCGTGCATCACGCCGGAATGGAAACCCAGTCAGTCACGGACAGCGGTTTCGACCCGGCGGACTACGTCTGGCCGTCGATGGTGAAGAAACTCCTGGACCAGGATTGGTCGGTGGAGGTGAACGAGCAGCGACCGCGCATCGCACCCGAGGACGGCGCCGGTGCCAACCACGCCGAAGACGTCGTCCTGCGGGCGCGCCGTTTGCGCTGAACTACTCGTGCGGGCCTCATCGCTGTGGCCGGCCCGGGCGCTGTGGCCGGCGCGGGCGCTGTGGCCGGCCCGGGCGCCAGTCCGGAGTTAGCTGCTGCCGGCACAGGAGCGGCGAGCCTAGTCGGGCGGCTCGATTACCGGTTGGCCCGACGATCCGTCGCGGGTGCCGCTGCCGCCGGTCGCGGCGTCCGGTCCCGGACCCTCACTGCCCGGACTTGATTGCTGCCGAGAGCCGGTGTCCTGCACGGTGTCCTGCCCTTCGGGTAGGTAGACGTCAGCGAGTTCTTCGTCGCTGACGGGGCCGCCGTAGCCTTCGGTTGCCGCGGTGACGTCCTGCTCGGCGCGCTGTTCGGATTCGTCGGCCATCTGCACATACCTCCGTGTTTGCATTCATCGGCGGCGTCGGAGATGCCGGCGCTCGCCCGCATCCAGTATCCCTGGCGCCCCTGCAGCAAACCACTCGGCGGCTGGGGGCCCAGGCCCCGTGCGACCGGCCACCTTGGCAGCGCTGCGCGGGGCCCGGCGTGGTCGTCCTGGGCTAGGACAACGCTTCTACGAGAGCGAAAGCTGACCGGTATCCGGATGGTCTTGACCAGATCAGCGCAAGGCAGCAGCGGGATGCAGCGGAGCGAGAATGGCGCGCACCACGTCGTCCAGCCGGACGGCGCAGCTCTCGAACTCCTCCAGCGGACCGCCCATCGGATCCGGGAGGTCGTCCTCCTCCGGCGCCACCGGCTGCAGCAGGGGGCGGGCGGCCTTGGCCTCGACCACCAATTCACGACCGAGCTCGGCTGGATCGGCTCCGCGCAGGGGCAGCACCATGCTGGACAACCGGGCGAATTGCAGCATGGTGAAGGTGCGACCGATGGCGGCGGGCAGCAGCCGCACCACGGCCGACCGATGTTCCCGGGTCGCGGTCAGCACCAGGTCGGCCTCCCACAGCATGGCGGCGTCGAGCAGTCGACTGCGGTGACCTTCGGTGAAGGCCCCGCGATCCACCAGCACCTGAGCTGAGTATTCGTGGATCGGCCACGCCGAGTGGGCTTGCGTTCCCGCCGAGCTGACCGTCCAAAAGCCAGGCCCGAACAGGGAGGCGGTCGCCGTCGTGAGTAGCTGCTCGGCGATCGGGGATCGGCAGTAGTTGGCGGTGCAGATCATCAGCACTGAGAACGGCGTCATAGAGGTGGACTGCTCCTGGTCGCGCTGTCGGGGGCGTCGGCCGCCGGTCGACTTCGGCGCCAGCCTACGGGCGGAGCTGCGCCGGCTGTTGGCTCGGGGCGGACGAGTCGACGGGATAGGCCGAGAGCAGGTCATCCGGGCGGCAGCCGCACGACTCCCGTTGGCGCAGCACACCGGCAGGGCGTCGGGTGCGCGCGGCCGTGGTGCTGCCCGCGATGCGTTCGAGCAGCATGGCGACGGACCCCTGGGCGATCTGGTCGATGGGCTGTCCGATGGCCGTGAGGTGCGGAGCGAAGACATCTGCCCAGTCGAAATCGTCGAATGCCACCAGCGCGACGTCGTCCGGTACCCGTAGCCGGTGTTTGCCCAGCGCGCGCATGGCGCCGATGGTCATGTGGTTGTTGCCAATGACGAATGCGGTCGGCCGGGGGGTGAGCGAGAGCAGCGCGTCCACCGCCGCACCGGCGTCGTCGGCGTTGGAGTTGCCGGCGACGACCAGGTGGGAGTCGAAGCGCAGATGGTGGGCGCGGAGCGCGCGCCGATAGCCGGTGACCCGTTCTGTGGTCGTCTGCACACCCAGCACGCCGGACACCATCGCGATACGACGGTGGCCGTGGCCGATCAGATGTTCGGTGAGCAGCTGGGTGGAATGGACGTTCTCCACGCCGATCTGGTCGAAGTCCGCCGCCGCGCAGCGGTCGACCAGCACCGAGGGCAGGGACAGATCCCGGAGGTACTGCAGGGCGGCGCCGTCGCGACCGGTGCACGGCGCCAGCAGGATGCCGTCCACCCGGCGCTGGTGCAGCGACCGCACGATCGCCAGTTCTTCGTCCGGGTCCTCGTGGGTGTCAGCCAGCAGCAACGTGCTGCCAGCCGCCCGTACCGCGGCATCGATGCCGGCCACCATATCGGCGAAATAGAAGTTCGAGACGGCCGACATGGCCAGCCCGATCGTCGCGGTGCTGGCCCCGGCGAGGGCTCTGGCCAGCGAGTTCACCACGAAACCGGTCTCGGCGATGGCGGCGAGCACCCGCTCCCGGGTCGATGAGTTGACCGCCCTGGTCTTATTGACCACGTGCGAGACGGTCGACACCGATACCCCGGCGCGCTGGGCAACGTCCGCCATCGTCGTCATCGCCCGGGCCTCCAGCATTCACCGACCGACATCGACGCAGATGCGATACCCGTCGGAGGGCAAGCGCTTGCGCAATCGCTTTCGGTCAGCGTACTCCGCGCCTGTGACCTAGACAACACCCACGGTGAGCCTCAGTCGACTCGCTCGACATCGTTGAGGCAGGTCAGCGCCCCGCTGGACAGGAACGTCGCAGGGTCGGCGTCAGCTGGCGCGCGGACCTTCAGTGCAACGCTCTGCCCGGGCAGCAGGGTGATCAGCGCTTCCATGGCGACTGCGTCGGGATGCCACCGATCCGCCATCACCGCCACGTGCCGGGCGAGATCCGTTGCCTGGACCATCACCTCGACACCATCGGCAGTCGGGCGAACGTCCGACCGCAGGACGTTGGAGGTCAGCGACAGGTCGAGGTCCTCGGCGAAGAACCACAGCGCCCGTTCGCCGCCGGCCGCGCTCGCCACCAGGAACTCCACGGCCGGATCCCCGACCGCGGCGACCTCGGCCGGCAGCGTCACGGATGCGGTAGCGAGCCGGTCCACCACCTGTCGGGTGTCGAAGCGGGCCAGCACCGTGCCGTCGAACCGTCGACGTTCCACCGTGGCGGCCCCCCGCCAGGACACCCCACCGTCGTTGACGCCGATCAGCGACAGACCCTCCGGTCGTGGCTGGATGGTCAGCAGGCGCGGTGCGTAGGCGGCGCGCAATCCGTACCAGAGCAATTTCTTCTTCCCGTCACCGTCGACGGCGGCCCAGCTCGTCACCGGCCAGCAGTCGTTGATCTGCCAGACCACGGTGCCCATGCAGGTGCCGCGGTGCGACCGGAAATGTTCGATGCCGTAACGAATGGCCTCTGCCTGCTGCAGTTGCATCAGGTAGTGCCAGTCCTCGAAGCCGGCCGCGACGGGCAGATGCGGCGCCGCGCCCCGGGCCAACTTGCCGTTGCCGTCGGTGGCCTTCTGGTGGTGCAGCATGCCGACCGAGGTGGAGCTCAGCGGCCGGTCGTGGATGGACCGCCGGATGGTCGAGATGTTCGGCGGCGCCTGGTAACCGAATTCCGACACGAAGCGCGGGACCGAATTGCGGTAGGCGGTGTAGTCGATGTCGTTCCAGACATCCCAGATGTGCCGCAGCCCATGGTCATCGGCGTTGGGATGTATGTCCATCGACCCGGAGTAGGGACTCCCCGGGTAGTAGGGACGGCTGGGGTCGATCGCCGCGACGAGCGCGGGCAGCAGTTCCAGGTAGTACCCGGCCCCCCAGGTGCGCGTCCCCACGCCCTGCTGCCAGTCCCAGTCGAACCAGCCCCAGATGTTCTCGTTGCAGCCGTTCCACAGCACCAGACTGGGATGAGGCATCAACCGGGCGACGTTCTCGGCCGCCTCGGCGAGTACCTCGCTGCGGATCGGCTCTTCCTCCGGATACGCCGCGCAGGCGAACAGGAAGTCCTGCCAGACCAACACGCCCAGCTCGTCGCAGAGCCCGTAGAAATCGTCCGATTCGTACAGACCGCCACCCCAGACCCGGAGCAGATTGATGTGCGCCTCGGTGCTCTGCACGAGCCGTTGCCGCAGGCGATCCGGCGTGATCCGCGAGGGAAAGCAGTCGTCGGGGATCCAGTTCGCGCCCTTGACGAACACCGGAACGTCGTTGATGACGAAGGTGAAGGCCGACCCGATCGCGTCCGGTGTGGTGTCCAGTCGCAGACTGCGGAAACCGATGCGTCGCTGCCAGCTGTCGAGCACGTCACCGGAGCTCGCGTCGGACAGCTCGACCGAGACGCCGTACAGCGGTTGTGATCCCAGGTCGTGCGGCCACCACAGGTCGACGTCGGGCACGTCGACCTGCACCGTGGCGGTCATCGCGCCGGACTCGACGACCGCGCTCGCCTGCTGACCGCCGACCGTCACCGCGACCGACAGCGGCAGGTCGGTCCTGCCCTCGAGGTCCAGTTCGACCACCAGGTGTCCGGTCGCACCGGACACGGTGGCGATCGGCCGCACCCGGGACAGCCTGACCCCGGACCACGTCTCGAGTGCGATCGGGCGCCAGATGCCGGCCGTCACCACGGTCGGTCCCCAATCCCACCCGAAATTGCAGGCCATCTTCCGGATGAAGTTGAACGGCGTCGGATAGGCGTTGGGTAGCGGGCCGAGCTCGCGCTGCATGTCCTTCGCGTAGGCCCACGCCGATTCGAAGACGATTTCCAGCTCGTTCTCGCCGGGGCGGAGGTCCCGCTCGAGCGGGATCCGGTAGCTGCGGTGCTGATTGAAGAACCGCCCGACCTCCCGGCCGTTCACCAGCACCCGGGCGACGGTGTCCAGACCGTCGCACACCAGATCGACGTGCTGGGCGGTGCTGTCGATCCCGCCGGGTCCGACGGTGAAGCTGGTGCGATAGGACCAGGTCTGGTGGCCGATCCAGTCCAGCGCCAGCTCGTTCTCGTCGAGGTACGGATCTGGGATCAGGCCGGCGGCCAGCAGGTCGGTGTGCACCGTTCCCGGCACCGTGGCCGGTACGGCGTCCGGCAGCACCGAAGGGCGGACGGCCGGGTTTGCCACCGCGAGCCGCAACTGCCAGCCGTCGGTGAGTTCGGTACGCGTCAGAGAAGGCACTGTCGGCTCCAGGGTTGTGCGGGACTCCGCGCCGGCTGTGCCGGGCCGGGCCGCAGCTTGTCGTGACGAGTCACGGGCTTCCGCGTTGGTCAATTGCTGTCCGGATCGGCCGACCGCCGCCAGCGGATGCCAGCCTCCAGGAAACCGTCGATGTCGCCGTCGAACACCGCCGACGGGTTGCCCACCTCGAAGTTCGTCCGCAGGTCCTTGACCATCTGGTAGGGGTGCAGGACGTAGGAGCGCATCTGGTTGCCCCAGGAGTTGCCGCCGTCGCCGCGCAGCACGTCCATCGCGGCCTTCTCCTCCTCCTTGCGGCGGACCAGCAGCTTGGCGCCGAGCACGGCCATCGCAGACGCCCGGTTCTGGATCTGCGACCGCTCGTTCTGGCAGGAGACGACGATGCCGGTGGGGATGTGGGTGATGCGCACCGCGGAGTCGGTGGTGTTGACGCCCTGGCCGCCAGGCCCGGACGACCGGTACACGTCGACCCGCAGCTCCTTCTCGTCGATCTCGATGTGGTCGCTGGTCTCCATCACCGGGATGACCTCGACTCCGGCGAAGGAGGTCTGCCGGCGGCCCTGGTTGTCGAAGGGCGAGATGCGCACCAGCCGGTGCGTGCCCTGCTCGACCGACAGCGTGCCGTAGGCGTAAGGAGCCTTCACCTGGAAGGTCGCCGACTTGATGCCGGCCTCTTCCGCATAGGAGGTGTCGTAGACCTCGGTGCCGTAACCGTGCCGCTCGGACCACCGCAGGTACATCCGCATCAGCATCTCGGCGAAGTCCGCGGCGTCGACCCCGCCGGCTTCGGAGCGGATGGTGATCAGCGCCTCCCGGACGTCGTAGTCACCGGAAAGGAGGGTGCGAACCTCCATGGTCTCCACCTCGGAATGCACGGCGACCAGCTCTTCCTGAGCCTCCACCATGGTGTCCGGGTCGTCCTCGGCGAGTTCGAACAGCACGTTCAGGTCGTCGAGTCGCTGGCGCAGGTCCTGCACCTTCTTCAGCTCGGTCTGGGCGTGGGAGAGCTTGCTGGTGACCTGCTGGGCCTTCTCCTGGTCGTTCCACAGGTCGGGCACGCTGGCCTGCTCGGACAACTCCGCGATGCTGGTCTTGAGCCGCTCGACGTCCAGGACCGCCTCGATGCTTTCCATCGTGGCCTCGAGGGCCTTGAGCTCTGTTGATTCGTCTGCATTCACAACTGCCCAGCCTACGCGGGACCGGCCTGCGCGCCGCATCGGCGAAACGGCGTCCGACCGGCCTCAGCCGGCCCGGGACCGCGTTGTTGGCGGCACCCAGCAGCTGCTCGGGTCACCCAGCAGCTGCTCGGGTCACAGAGCACTTCTCGGGTCACGCAGCATCTGCTCGGGTTGCGGAGCAGCCCGTCGTTGACCTCCAGCTGCTTCAGCGTGGGCCGACGGGGTAGTCGATGCGACTGCCGCCCCGCCTCCCGGCAGCGCAGCGGATCAGCCCGCGTCGATCGCGGGACCGGCGTCGGCCACGAACGAGAACACTAATTCCGCCGTACTGCGGTCGGCGCCGTTGATGCGACGCGCATGGAATCCGTCCGGCTGCATTTCCAGGACGGCATAGCTGATGATGCGTTCGAATCGTCGTTGCACGTTGAAGCGGCCGGCGGCGGTGTAATCCCCGCGGCACGGATTCTGTTGTTCCGGTCCGGGCGTGGTGTCGGTGCCGGCGGATTCGAACACCTTCCCCCCGGGGAGGAATCGCAGTGACACCCGGGAAGCGTCGAGCGCTGCATCGTAACGACCGTCGTAGCGCGGCTGGAACCACGTGGGCTCTGGCGCCTCCGCGTCCGAAACGAGCTCTTCCGCAGGGCTTGTGGTGCTGCCCCGCAGTGACCTCAACGCGTCCCGAAGTCCCATGCGCCCTCGATTCCTGCCGGCCCGGCCGGGAGTCGGCCGTGATGTGTGGCCCGGCGGCGTGCAAGTCCTCGTCGGCCGGGCGAGGACGAATCTACCGCTCAGTAGTGGGGATCGCGCCGACCCGGTGCAATCTGCGCGTTCGGGTATCGAATCGATCAATTCCGCCTCCTGTGTGTACAGGTGCTGAACCCCGTCTGACGGGCAGGGCTCGATAGGGTGAGATGCGTAGTGCAGAACCCCTGCAGCACCTACACTTCGGATACGCCCATTCGGAGCAATGCTCGGGGGCTGGAACTCGCACCGCCAACTGCAGGGACTTTGTGTGCACGTGGATTTGACGTCTGAGTCGGGCGCCGCCCGGAGCCCATTGCCGGCCCCCCCTCGCGCGCGTCCTCGCCGTTCCATGGCGCGCACCGCGGTGCTCGCCGGACTGGTCGGATTGTTGTTGAGCACCGCTCAGTTCCCGGCCCGGGCGGCTGTCCCCACCCCCGCGCCGATGCCGGCTGCCGCGCCGTCCGCGACGCCGGCCACGACGAGTCCGTCCGCCGTCATCTGTCCGCCGGCGGTTGAAACGCTGCCTGCCACCTCGGCGCTGGGTGGCACCTTCGACGGCATCGCGCTGGATTCGCTCCAGATGACGACGGCTTCGACCATCAGTGCCGTCGCGGGCAGCATGAAGATCTCCCGCCGCGGCGTGCGAATCGCAGTGGCCGTCGCCATGCAGGAGTCGTCGCTCAATCCGGCTGCGTTGCGCGCCGGCTACCTCGGCTTGTTCCAGCAGCAGGCCGATGCCCGTACCGGTCTCTACACCAAGTACGACCGGCTGGATCCGGCCGGCGCCACCCGGATGTTCTTCGAGCAGCTGCTCCAGCGGGTGCCCGGATATTCCACCGACGGCCGGCTGGATTGGCAGATCGGTGAAGTCATCCAGCAGACCGACGTCGGGCAGAACGTTGCGCAGTGGTTCGGGCTGTCGGAAGCGCTGACGACCAAGTTGGCAACCGGCCCGATGATCACCCTGGTCGCCTCCGCCAATCGGTCTTCCACCGCGAACCCGGGTCGCGTCGAGGCCACCACGACACCCGCCACCGCCACCGCCACCGCCGCGAGCACCGCCCCCACCAGCGCGGCCGCTACCGCCAGACCGGCAGTGGAGGCGCCGTCCGGCCTGCGTGCATCGGGAGCGGCGTTCCACTTCGGCACCGCCTCGCCACTAGCGATGGACTTCGGGAACTGGTTCCCGGTGCCCGTCCCCACGACTCCCACCACCACCACGACCGGCACGGCCACCACGTCCGGCACGGCCACTACGGGCACCACCACGACGGGGACGGGCACCACCACGACCGGGACCACGACGACCGGTACGCCGACGTCCGGCACCGGGACGACGACCTCCGGCGTCGCGACGACCGTCCCATCCACCGGCACCACGATGACGGCGCCGGGCTCACCTGTCGTCACCGGCCCTTCGTCGACGACCAGCGTCATGCCGACCACCATCGCCTCGACCACGGCTATGCCGACCACCGCCAAGCCGACCACGCTCAAGTCGACCACCGCCGAGCCGACCACGCTCAAGTCGACCACCGCCGAGCCGACCACCGCCGCCACCGCCAAGGCTCCGGGCACCAGCACGGTGCCGACGATGCCCGTGCCCGGCGCCCCCAGTCGGACGCCGACCGCTGCCACCACACCGCCGAGCCCCACCGGCGCGCCGGCCACCTCCACCCCGGTCCGCCCGGCCACCTCGTCCACGACCGCCGCACCGACGACCGGAGCCCCGGCCAAGCAGTCGGCGCCACCCGACGTCAGCGTGAACCCGGAGCCGCCGGAGCCGCCGGCTCCGATCAACGCCGATGACCCCTCGGTCGGCTCCGACCCGAAGCCTGTCGAACAGCCGACCCCTAGCCCGAAGGCCGGCACCCCGAGCACCTCCCCCGCGCCGATCACCACCCCCGCGGTCGATTGCAGCCCGTCGCCCGACGGCGGGTCCACCACCTTCAACCCCGGCATGATCATCTCGGACGCGGTCTTCTACAACACGGCGTCGATGACGGCGGCCGAGGTGCGCTCCTTCCTGGACACCAAGGGCGCGTCCTGCACCTCCGCTGCCTGCCTGCGCACGGTCCGGTTCACCACGCCCAGCAAGCCGGCCGATCAGTACTGCAAGGCCTACCAGGGCGGGACGAACGAGGACGTGGCGGCCATCCTGCAGCGGCTGTCCGTGGCCTGCGGCATCAACCCGCAGGTGATGCTGGTGACGCTGCAGAAGGAATCGGCATTGGTCACCCGCACGGACGTCTCGATGAACTCCTACAACGCGGCCTACGGCTGGCACTGCCCGGACACCGGGCCCGGCGGCAGTGCAAACTGCGATCCGCAGTACGCCGGGTTCTTCAACCAGGCCTACGGCATGGCCAAGCAGTGGTCGCGCTACAAGGTTGATCCGGCGAAGTACAACTACCGCGCCGGACAGACCACCACCATCCTGTGGAACGTGGCCGAGTCGGGCTGCGGTGGTTCGTCCGTGTACATCCGGAACACCGCCACTGCCTCGCTGTACAACTACACGCCGTACCAGCCGAATGCGGCTTCGCTGGCCGCGTACCCCGGCGTGGGTGACCGCTGCAGTGCCTACGGCAACCGGAACTTCTTCTTCCTGTTCCAGAAGTACTTCGGCACCACCGGCGGCGGCGTCGATGTGAACATCGGCCTGAACGGTGTCAACGTCACCCTCCCGTCCGGCCCGCACGTGTCGGCCGGTGCGGCCGGCAAGGTGATCGTCGCGCCGACGGCAGCAGTGGCCAAGGGTCTGGCCGCCGGGTTCGCCGCGATCGGGCTGCCATACGTCTACGGCGGCGGAACCGATGGCGGACCGGCCGACCAGGGCTGCTCCAGAGCCGGTGGCGCGTCGAACTCCTGCAAGGGCATCGTGGGCCTGGACTGCTCGGGCCTGACCGCCTACGTGCTGAAGCAGGCCGGCTACACCATCCCGACCTATTCCGGTGCGCAGCGGAGTGCGGGTAAGTCGGTGGCCTGGAGCGACGGGCGACCGGGCGACATCATCGGTTACCAGGGCCATGTGGCCGTCTACCTGGGCTACATCAACGGGGTTCAGTACCTGCTGGAAGCACCTGACGTCGGGATGTACGTCCAGGTGCGGCCGGTGTACTTCTCCAACGGCGGAGTACCGGTCGACAGCCAGCTGCACCGGTTCTGGAGCTGATCGCACCGAGTTGGCGGCCTCGGCCCTGTCCCAGGGCAGGGGTCCGCAATGCTGGCGACCCGGGCTGGCATCGCCGCACCGCCGTGGACACCATCACCGTGCCGGTCAGGACGCGGTCGCGATCGGGGCCAGGACGGCGAAGTAGCCGGGGATGTACTCCGGCCTCAGCTGCTGCTGCATCGGGATCGCGTAGATGTGGGTCGTGCCCTCCGATCTCACCGTCCACCGCGCGGCCGGAAAGCATCTGCGCAGCTCCGCCTCACCGAACGGCCGGGGCTTGGGAATGGTCTGGATCGCTCGTCGCAGCGGCAACGGGATCCGGCCTGGCCGTGCGCCCAGGTGCTGCAGGTAGCCCAGCGATCCACCGGCGAAGTTCGTCTCGGCCAGGAAGACCCGCCCCCTGGAACCGAGCACCGGGCGCAGCGCGCGCACCAGCCGCGACTGGGCGGCCGGCGGCATCACGTGCAGGACGCCGCGGATGAACACGTTCGCCTCGCCGAACTCGCCGGCCAGTATTTCCCCGGCTCCCTCGACGAGTAGATCGAGCGTCCGGAACCGCAGATTCGGCTGGTCCGTCGACTCCCGCTGGGCGAGATCGACCGCGTCGGCGGACAGATCGACGCCGAGTACCGCGGGGAAGTGCTGCGCCAGCAAGCGCGCCTGCCGTCCGTTGCCGCAGCCGACGTCGATCAGCGGTAGATCGATGTCCAGATGTCGGAGCACGATCGACAGATGTTGCTCGAA
>CAXSEW010000058.1:0-12927 GCA_964236185.1 uncultured Nakamurella sp.
CTTCGGGGATGACCAGGTCGTCTGTGCTGAGTTGATCGATGGTGGAGTGGCCGAGTCCCAGGAGTGCGGAGTCGATGCCGCTGCGCAGGATGTCCAGGACGTTTTCCACGCCGGTTTGCCCGTTAGCGGCAAGACCCCACAGATACGCCCGGCCGATCATCACTGCACGGGCTCCCAGGGCCAATGCTTTCACGACGTCGCTGCCCCGCCGGATCCCGCCATCGAGGAGCACTTCGATCTGCTGGCCCACTGCCGTGGCGATGGCGGGTAGCGCCCGGATGGGCGCCGGGGTGCCGTCGAGGTTGTTGCCGCCGTGGTTGGAGACGGAGATCGCGGTGACGCCGGCGTCGACGGCGCGTTCGGCGTCGTCGACCCGCATGACCCCTTTGAGCATGAACGGTCCGTCCCACTGTTGCACCAACCAGGCCAGGTCCTGCCAGGTGGGTAACGCGGACTGCATCCATTGACCGTAGGCGCCGAAGAACGTCAACGGGTCCTCACCGGGGGCGACCATGTTGGGAACGGTGAGGTCCGGTAGGCGGCCGGCTTTGGCGAAGGCGAGCAGCCAGCGTGGGTGCCGCAAACTTTCCGGGGCGAACCGGATCATTTCACGCAGATCGATTTTTTCCGGGATGTGCGGACTTCCCCAGTCGCGGCCGTGCGAGAACGACCAGTCCAGCGTGACGATGAGCCCGACCGCGCCGGCGGCTTTGGCGCGTTGCACCCGCTGCAACATGTCGTCGCGGCTGCCGACCCAGTAGCTTTGGAAGAAGGTGTGTGGGTTGGCCGCGAGAACCTCGGTGAGTGGTTTGCTGGCGAAGGAGCTCAGGCCCATCGCCGTACCACGGGCGGCGGCCGCGCGGGCGACGGCGACCTCCCCGTCGGGGTGCACGGCCTGCACCCCGGTCGGCGAGATAATCACCGGCATCGAGATGGCCTGTCCCATGATGGTGGTGGCCATCTCCCGGTGCTGCGACAGGTCCAGCAGATGCGGCGCGAACCCCAACTCGTCAAAGGCGGCGAGATTACCAGTGAGGCTCAAGCCTTTCTCGCTGCCGGCGATGAGCGCTCCGTAGACGGACTTCGGAAGCTTTTTCTTCGCCCGCCGTTGAGCGACGGCAACGGTTTCGAACCACGCTGTAGACATGAACACCCTTCTTGGTCGAACGAGCTGCAAACTGGACCGGTGGGATCGGTGGGCCGAACACCTGCCCCAGTTCACCGGACACGGGCGAGGCAGGTCGGCGCGTGCTTTTCAGGCCCGGCTGCGGAGTTTAGCGATCCGCAGCGGGTGCCAGATGAGGGTGGGTCGAAGTGGTACACCTGTGCGGTTCCGCGCTGCGCCGGCCCACACCCCGGCCCCGTAGCTGATGTCGTCGGCCAGTCGCCCCAGAGTGAATCGGACCAGATCCAGGTTGGGTTGTTGCTCTTGCCAGGTGGTCACCGGCCGGCCGAGCAGCAGCGAAACCAACGCCAGCCGCCTCCCCCACCGCTGTCGGCGAGGACCGCCGCCCGGCTTCACCAACGCGGCGACGAGGAGAGGGGCGAAAAATTGGGTGGTGTAGCGACCCAATCCCAGCCATGTCTGGTAAACAGCGGTCCCCATCGCCCGGACCACCCCGCGCGGGGGCACCTGTACTCGGGTCAGGGAGCGGTGGACGCTGAGCACTGAATAGGTGAACGCCACGGCTGCCTCCACGGGCCGGCGCCCCAGCAACGCGGCGACGGTCAAAGCCGACCACGGGTGCAACGCCAACGGCGTCATCGCTTCCGGGTGACGCTGCGCAAGCAGCGCCGCTGACGTGCCGTAGAAGAACCTACGCCCCAGCAGACCGGTCCAGGTCCTGGCGCCCTGATGAACGACCCGCACGTCGGGGACGTAACGCACCCGCCAGCCGGCGTTGTGCAACCGCCAAATCAGGTCGACATCCTCTCCGACCCTCATCGTCTCGTCGAACGGACCCCCGCCCCGCCCTATTTCGACGAGCGCGGAACGGCGCATCACAATCGCCGCCGTCGGCACGTAGGACACCCGCGACGCCGGAACCACCCGGGCCGCCCGACCACCCAAATCAAGGCTGCCGTTCGCGGTGATGAACCGGCCGCCCGGGTCCGCCTCGTCGTGAACGACGATGCGAGGCGCGGCGGCCGCGACCAACGGATCTGCAAGGTGGGCCGCCAGCTGCTCGATCCACCGGGACGGCGGCAGGCAATCGCTGTCGACAAACGCGACAAGATCGGTGCGGGCCACCGCAAACCCGGAATTGCGGGCCGCCGCCGGGCCGCCGTTGACCCGGCGGACAACCAATGTGGCGTGGTGAGCACGCGCGACGGCCGCCACACCGTCGGGGTCCAACGACCCGTCGTCGACGACCACCACCGGATAACGGCCGCCCAGGGTCGTCAGGCACTGTCCGAGCTCGGCGGCGCGGTCCTTCACCGGGATGATCACCGTCACCTCCGGCGCCGCGGTCAGCTGCGGTGGTCGTGGGTGGGCGGCGTTGGCGTCGGTGAGCCGCCGCGCCAGCATCCCCGCCGCACCGGTGCGTACCGTGCCGTCGCGCCGCAGCTGCTCCATCACCTGCTGACCGGCCGCGGTCAACCGCATGATCCGCGCCGGTGAGCCACCGAACAGGGTGGCCCCATCCAGGCGGCGGGCGTCAGGGTCCAATTCGACGCCGAAACCGATCGGAATCGGCGCGGCTGTCGGGGCGGTACCTTCCGTGGTCACAGCGCCAGTCCCCCGTCGACGGGGACGACGGCGCCGGTCATCCCGCTGCTACCCGGACTTGCCAGAAACGTCAGTACCGCCGCAATCTCGGCCGCCTGGAGGAGCCGCTGGACGGGCTGCTGCGCTGCGAAGCTCCCAGCCGACGGTAAGCCGTACAACCGGGCACTCTCGGTAAGGATCGCGGTGTCGGTTGATCCTGGGCTCACCGCGTTCGCTGTGACACCGGACGGCCCGAGCTCAACCGCCAGGGCGCGGATGAGGCCGGCGACGCCGGCCTTGGCCGCGCAGTACGCGGCCAGCATCGGCAACCCGGACGTCGCAGCCGCCGACGCCACCGCCAGGAACCGCCCGGATCGGGGCGCCGGGCGGCGCAGCAGCGCCGGTACCGCAGCCCGCGCAAGGTTGATCACCCCACCAAGGTCAACGTCCACGACGGCCTTTTCCTGCTCGACGGGCAGCTCCCACAACGGGACACCACCGGCGATGACGCCGGCGGCGGCCACCGCCGCGTCCAACCCCGCCCACCGATGTTCGGCCTCGCGGACCGCGGCGGTCAGCGCCGCACCATCCCGCACGTCGGCCACAAAAGAGCGAACCCGACCCGGACCGGCGACCTCGTTGGCGTGTTCCACCGCAACGCGCAGATCGTCGACGCTGCTCATCGGGTACGGCAGCGCCGGATCGTCGGCGGCCGCATCAACGGCCAACACGGACCAGCCCGCGGCCGCCAAAGCGCAGACGGTCGCAGCCCCGATTCCGCGGGCAGCGCCGGTCACCACAGCGACCCGCCCGTTCCTGGGAACGCCCACCGCAGCGGTCATACCGCGGCCACCGCGGCGCGCCATCGGACGACCGCCTCGACCAGCCGGCCGCTCAGATCCGCCAACAGGGCCCGCCCTGCGGCGGCCGTCGCGCGGCGGGGGTCGCCGAGCACACCGGTGGGGGTGACCGCGGCGACGCCGCCGCTGCGGAGCAACGGCCAGGTGTCGGTGAGCCGGCGGGTATCACCGCGTACAGCCAAGTCCATCTGCACTCCGGTTGGGGCCAGTTCCAGCAGCATGGAGGTCTCCTCGTGACCGGCGTGCGGATCACCTATCCATCGGGGCACATGAAGCAGCACATCGCGGAACTCGCTGCGGAGCACCGCAACCGCCCTGGCCACCGGCTCGGTGTTCCCGCCGTGCGCGGACACGAACACCACGTGGGCGAAGGTTCGAGCGGCCGACCGACCCAACTCGGTGACCACCATTTCGATCGCCGCCTGCCCGATCGACAAGGTCCCCGCGAATCCGTCGTGTTCACCACTGGATCCGTAGGTCACCGCCGGCGCAACAAGCACATCGCTGCGGGCCATCGCCAACCGGTCGCACAAGGCCACGGCCAGATCCGTGTCGGTGGACAACGGGAGGTGCGGCCCGTGCTGCTCGGTGGCGCCCAGCGGCACCGCCAAGATGGTGCCGCCCGCCGCCCGCCGACCGACCTCCCGGAACGTCAGCTCGGCCAGCCGGGTCGAACCCGGCCCTGGCACACCGGGCCCATCAGCGGCCGACATCTGCCGGCACAAAGTCGGCCAACGGGTTTTCGTTGCACCCGCTGACCGGGGCACGGTGTTCCGGCGGGTTGCGTCCCAGAGTGAGCGCAACCGGGGAGCGACCAGAACTGCCCCGATGGGAATGATCCAACGACGGTTTCGGTGCGGCGCCGGTACCCACGCCGGCCAATGCCCTCTCGCCGTGGCCTTTCACGCACTCCGGGTCCGGCCCGTCCAACGGCAGTCCGGTGAAGAACTTCGCCGCCATACACCCTCCCCGGCAAGCGTCGAACGCGGAACACGAATGGCATGCCCCACCGGTCTGCGGGCGGCGGAGCTCGGTGAACAGTTCCGAATGCCGCCATACCCGTGCGAAGCCACCAGCTTGGCGCACGTTGCCCGCCAGGAACGTGTCGTGAATGGCGAACGGACACGCGTACACGTCGCCCACCGGATCGATCAAACAGACGACCCGTCCGGCGCCGCACAAGTTCAGACCGGGCAGCGCGTCGCCGAACGCGGCCAGGTGGAAGAAGGAATCACCCGTCAACACGCCCTCACCGTGCGCGACCAGCCAGTCGTAGAGCACCCGTTGCTGTCCGGCGGTCGGGTGCAGCTCGTCCCATACGTCCGCGCCGCGGCCCGACGGCCGCAGCCGGGTGATCCGCAACTGCGCGCCGAACCGGTCGGCTATGGCTTTGAACGCATCCAGCTGGTCCAAATTGTGGCGGGTCATCACCACAGAGATCTTGAACCCGGTGAAACCCGCATCGGCAAGATTTTGCATCGCCCGCAACGCCGTGGCGTAGGAGCCGGCACCGCGGACCGCGTCGTTCACTTCCGCGGTCGCGCCGTCGAGGGAAATCTGCACGTCGACGTAATCGCTGCCGGCGAGCCGCCGCGCCACCCCCGCGGTCAGTTTGATGCCGTTGGTGGAAAATTTCACCCCGACGTGATGCGCGGTGGCGTAGTCGACCAACTCCCAAAAATCCGGCCGGACGGTGGGCTCACCACCGCCGATATTCACGTAGAAGACCTGCATCCGCTCCAGCTCGTCGATCACAGCCATGCATTCGGCGGTGCTCAGTTCACCGGGATCCCGCCGCCCTGAGCTGGACAGGCAATGCACACAGGAAAGGTTGCAGGCATACGTCAGCTCCCAGGTCAGGCAGATCGGCGCGTCCAATCCGTACTGGAACTGCTCCACGAACGGCAACGTCGCCATGCTCATGAAAGGCCTCGCTCGCAAATAGTGTGCGAGGCCGCCAAGGTGGCCAACGCACTGCGGTAGACAGGAAGTTCGAGCGCCGGGACTCCAGCGGTCAGGCAGGCGTCCCTCGCGCTGGGTTGGGAGTCCAAGGACTTCACCACGGCCAGCAGCGTCGGATTTTTCAGGAAAGACAGGCGCCTAGTCCCGAAGTGATACAGCAGGGCGCCGAACCGCTCCGGTCGGATGGAAACCTGCGGGTGCAACGCCCACCCCCGGTCCAAGTCGAACCCAGCCGTCTGCGGGCTAATAAACACCGCACATGCCGTCGATCGACACCTCTTCGACCAACACATCCTCCAACAGCGGCGCATCAGCGGGCACATCGGTCGCCGACCGGGTTGCCTGGTCGGGCAGATCGGTTGCAGGTTGGGTCACTTCTTGACCTCCACGTCGTCGGGGTACCAGAACAAACCTTATTGGCACCGTGTGCCGAATAGCGCATACGATAATGTCACATGGTGCCAGAAGCAAGGGTTCAGCGGCGGAAACCTCCCCCAGGGGTGAAGTCCGAGGCGGACCATGACCCGGTCGGCGGAGACGACCACGTCCGTCGTGGGCGGCCCCGCGGAACCAGCGCCAGGGACCTCGAACTGGTTGCGATGCGCTTGTTCACCGAGCAAGGATTCGACGAGACCACCGTCGATGACATCGTGGCCGGCGTGGGCGTGAGCCGACGGACTTTCTTCCGCTACTTCGACTCCAAAGCCGAGGTCCTCTGGAACGACTTCGACCACGAAGTCTCCAACATCCAGACCCTCCTGGACGAGGTGTCCGACGACCTACCAGTCATGGAAGCCGTCCGGCAGGTTGTGATCGCCGCCAACCACTACCGCGCCGAAGACGTACCGGAACTACGTGCCCGAATGAACCTGATCAGTTCCGTCCCGGCGCTGGCTGCCAGCGCCGCCGTCCACTACGACGCCTGGGAACGCGCCATCAGCGGATTCGTCAGTCGACGAACCAACCAACCACCGAACACCCTCTACCCCCTAGCCGTCGGCCGCGCCACCCTCGCGACATGCCGAGCAGCATACGAACAGTGGGCCGCCAGCGCCGACACCGACCTCACGGTGTACCTCAACGCCGCACTGCAAGCGCTGAGCCATGGATTCGACGACAGCTTTCTAATAAGCAAAGGTGGTTAAAACGATTACACTGGGCCAAGCTTTTTACTTGGCGCCACGGATTCGCCACTGTTAGACCGACCCACGTCGCCACTGCTTCACCGGAAAAGGGTCATCACGGTAGCACTGCGGTAACGGGTAGGTCAGTATACTAGCCCATATCACCGACCCGGCGCCGTTAAGATGGCGCCGCGCCGTTTTTTAACCCGAGACCGCTGACCCGAATTCCGCTGACCCAGATATAGCCATCGACATAGGACGGGGCTGCGCTGCCCATGGCAGCGGCAGCGATCACAACATCGGTAGGGTTGGGCGACATCCGAGGGTTGCACCACCACTTCAGCTTAGTTCTGTGACTAGGTTATTCGAACATGCGCTGAAGACCGTAACGCGGATCTGACCGGATCAAGTTGAATCACTTGCCTCGCTGTCGGACCTGAGCGGACCGGTCTTAGCCTGCGGGAAATAGTTCTGCCCGATGCCTGACTCGCGTTTTGGCGTCATGACCGACCGCGTCCAGGACACCACTACGTCGCCGTCCTGATTGAGTCCCCGCGTGGTCATCGTGATGATTCCCATATTGGGACGTGAGACACTCTCACGCTTGTCGGTGCACACGCTTTCGGCATAGATCGTGTCACCGATATACACCGGATGAGTGAGCTTGATGTCGGTCCACCCGAGATTGGCTACCGCATTCTGACTCATGTCGATCACCGACAGGCCGAGCACGAGCGCAACGGTGAGTCCCGAGTTGACAATGATCCGACCGTCGGTAATCGGATTCGACTGGGCCAGATGTGCGTTAAAGTGATTCTGGTTGGTATTGCTCGTCAACTGCGTCAGCCACGTTGAATCCGCCTCCGAGATAGTGCGACCCAGCGGATGTTGATAAACATCGCCTACCACAAAGTCATCGTAAAACCGTCCGAGCACTGCTTCGTGAACAGTCATCTCACGATTCCGGAGGGGTGAAAGATTGGTGGCGCACCATGCCGGCCGCGCGTCCCTTCGCACTCATCACCAGCGCCATCTTTCTGCTTGCCTCATCGATCATCTCGTCGCCCAGCATCACCGCTCCCCGGGCACCACCGGCTCCCGAGGTGTAGTGGTCGTAAGCGTCCAAGATGAGCTCGGAATGGTCATAGTCATCCTGGCGGGGCGAGAAAATTTCATTCGCCGCCTCGACCTGTCCCGGGTGCAGTACCCACTTACCATCGAATCCCAGCGCCGCCGACCGCGCGGCCACCCGGCGATAACCGTCCACATTCCTGATCTGCAGGTACGGCCCGTCGATCGCCTGCTTGTCGTACGCCCGGGCGGCCATCAAGATTTGCATCAAAATGTAGTGGTATGCATCGCCCACGTCATAGCCAAGCGGCTGCTCTCCTACCACCAATGATTTCATATTGATAGAGGCCATGAAGTCAGCAGGACCAAAGATGATGGTCTCCACCCGCGACGACGCGGCGGCGATCTGATTGACGTTCGTCAGACCAAGAGCATTCTCGATCTGCGCCTCGATGCCGATCCGACCGACTTCCAAACCGATTGTCTTCTCGACCTGGGTCAGCAACAGATCCAGTCCTATCACCTGAGCGGCCGTCTGCACCTTCGGCAGCATGATGCAGTCCACATTCTGTCCGGCGCCCTCAACGACCTCGATCACATCGCGGTAGGTCCACTGCGTCGTCCAGTCATTGACCCGCACACTTCGAACCTTGCCGTCGTAACCACCCTCATTGAGAGCTGCCACGATGTTCTTCCGGGCACCCGGCTTCGCCGACGGTGCCACCGCGTCCTCGATGTCCATAAATACCTGATCAACGGCCAGGCCTTTGGCTTTCTCCAGCATCTTCGGGCTGCTGCCCGGTACGGCCAGATTGGAGCGGCGAGATCGCAACATACAAAGTTTCCTCTACAGAGGGCTGGATTGGCGTCCGACCGGGCCTGGACGTCTGCTGCGGCACCCCCAGCCGGGGACAACCCCTACAAGAGATGAAATCATGCGGGACGAAGGCTGGTCAAACGACGGGCGATCACTTTGAGGCATAACGTTTCGTCAGCACCCTCGAAGATCGAAAGCACGCGGGCGTCGACGAACAGCCGACTGACCGGGAACTCCTCCGCGTAACCCATTCCTCCGTGAAGCTGCATGGCTTCGCGGGTGACCCATTCCGCGGCCCGACAGGAGAAGGCCTTCACCATGGCCGATTCAACACTGCCGGCGCCTTTGGCCATCTGACGGGCAGCTGCATAACTGGCCTGCCGAGCCCCCTGGATGAGTATCGCCATGCGGGCCAACTTCACCTTGGTCAGCTGATAATAGTTGATGGTATGGCCGAACGCAGAGCGGCTGGCGGTATAGGTCGTGGCCGCTTCATATGCTGCCTGCATGACCCCGACGGCCCGGGCCGCTGTCTGCAATCGTCCGTTTTCAAAGCCGGCCATCTGGTAGTAAAAACCGCGCCCGAGACCGGCCGCATCGCCGAGAAGGGCCTCTGCCGGCACCACCCAGTTGTCGAACCGGACCTCAAAGCTGTGCATTCCCCGGTAACCCAGGGTATCGATTGCTCGCCCTTCCATGGCACCACCGCCAGGCTGTTGCAGGGTGAAGGAGTGACCAAATTCGCGGGACTTCGAGACGATGAAGATCGAGAGGCCACGATGCCCACTAGCGGGGCTGCTGTCGGTGCGGGCCAGCACCATCAGGACATCAGCCCGGCCGGCGAAAGTGCACCAGGTCTTGACGCCGTTGATCACCCAACCCCCGGCGGTCGGCGCGGCCGTGGTTCGGATCCCGGCGACATCGGACCCGAAATCGGGCTCCGTAACGGCGATCGCATTCAGGGTTTCGGCGCTCGCCAGCCGAGGGAGCCAATGCCGGCGTTGCTCCTCGGTTCCTCCTGCCAACAGCGCCCGAGCGAAGATCTCGGGCCGGGTGATCAGCGAGCCGCCGCTGGCCAGGGAACCCCGACTGAGCTCCTCCGTGGCCACCACCATGGCAATGTAGTCAGATTCGCCACCGGCCGCGAAACCGCCGTATACCTCCGGGATGGACAGTCCGAACGCCCCGGTCTGGCTCAACTGATCGATGACCGAGTCGGGAATGTCGGCGTCCTCGCGATGGGTTCGTGCTGCGATCGGAGCCAGCTTTTCGTCAGCGAAACGTCGGAACATCTCCTGCACCGGGTGGAAGTCGGGGTCGAGATGCCGGGGGCCGGGCACCAGCGCGGATAGGAAATCCGGCTCGGTGAAACGCTGCACGAATGAGCGACTCGCGTCTAGCAGGTCGGCGTCGATCCCCCAGAGGCTCTCGCGGCCATAGACGCGAGCGGATAGCTCCACCAGTGAGTCCGCAACGAAAGCGGCGGCAAGATCAGCCTCAACTGCGCCGTGCCGTCCATACTCCAGCATCGCCCGGCTCGCCTCCAGCCGAGCGGCGGCGTGGGACAGGTCGTAGGCGAGGACTTGGCATTGATCGGCCCCTTGGGCCGAAAGCTGCGCCGACGCGGAAATCACCGCCCGATCGAGCACCTCGATCGCCGCGGTCGTGTCAATCATGACGCTTGTTCCAGTCATCATGACGGGGTCGTCCTGCGACATCACTACACCTCATCCAGATAGGTCGGTCGCGCAGAATAAAGTTCGACCCGGATATCGCGTGACCGGGCCATGTGCTGAGCCGCCAAATTTCCGGCGAGTTCTGCCTCGCCCGCTTCTATCGCGGCAAGCATTTCCGCGTGTTCGGCAAGGGCGCTTTCGCTACGCCCGGGAACATCCAGCGTACTGGACGAGAAGGCCAGGATTCTTCGCTTCAAGCTCTCCAACGTCGCAATGAGGGTATCATTGTGACTCGCAGCCCAAATGGATTGATGGAAGACGTGTGTGGCAGCCGAGAGCTCTCCGGGCGCATGGTCTGCCTTGTCCAGCATGAGTTGGTGAGACCGACGGAGTCGAGCCACGTCGAACGGCGTATGACGGAGCGCCGCGGCACGTGTCGCTGAGGCTTCGAGCGCAATGCGGACTTCGTAGATGTCCAGTATCTCCTCGGGTGTGTGCTTGGTGACCCGGTAACCCCTCGCGTACTGCTCGACCAGACCATCGGCAAGCAACTTGCGTAGAGCTTCCCGAACGGGCGTACGGCTTACCTTGTAGCGCTCGGCAAGGGCCAGCTCGATCAACGGCTCCCCCGGCACGAGGATGCCACGCATGATGTCTCGTTGCAGCTGGTCATGCGCGTTGGCTCCCACGGCATACAGTATAGTACGAGCTTAATCCTCTGTATGCGACAACAACGATACAAATCCGTACGCGCGGGCATCGTGTTCGCACCGGTCACGTCTGGCCCAGAGCTGAACGACTGGTGTGCACGATCGCAGCAGCCGACGACACCAGATCCAATGACGCTTCCAACGTACCGGTGACGGAGTGGCGCACCGTTCTCTTGATCATCTGGACGAGAATGGGCGGATAAGTTGCAATGGTTCGAGCCAATTCGGTCACTTCCGCCGTCAGCTTAGCCGGGTCGACGACTCGGGACACCAGCCCCAACCGCGCTGCCTCGTCTGACCTGACGGTCCGCCCGGTCAGCAGTAATTCCAGTGCGCTCGAGGTACCGACGAGTCGCGGTAGGTAGTAGCAGGCTCCGTTTCCTGGCATCACTCCGACCTTGACGTACGCAGCGCTGAAAGTGGCCGAGCTCGACGCGATCCGGATGTCGCACATCAGTGCCATGTCCATACCGGCCCCCACTGCGGGCCCGTTGACGGCGGCGATGACCGGCTTGTCCATCCGACTGACCTGCAGGCCGACCTGCTGGATGTGGCGAGACAACCGGTCTTTACGATGCAACGGCGTTTCGTCGTGCTCGAAGATCTCGCCCAGGTCGGCCCCGGCGCAGAACGATGAACCCTCGCCGGTCATAACTACGACCCGAACTTGATTGTCCTGCTCCACCTCTTTGAGGATCTTTACCCATTGGTCGACCATGGTGAGCGTAAACGAGTTACGACGGTGTGGTCGGTTGAGCGTTATCGTCGCGATGCCATCGACTGTCTGCTGCAGGATGTCACTGTGCTCGGCGTGAACCATGGTTGTCTCCGTTCTGTCGGCCGGTCATATGACGTTGTTGGATCTCAAGTCGCTGATCTCCGCTGTATCCAGACCCGCGTATTTGCGGAGGATCTCGTCGGAATTTTCACCCAACCGCGGCGACGGGCTCGGCCGGACCGGCGCAGATGCCGAAAAGGTGATCGGGCTGCCATACGCCAGGATCGGGCCCAACAATGGATCCTCCATTTGCTGGATCATTCCCCGCTCGATGAGATTTTCATCTTCCAGGACTTCGGGAACAGTCATCACGGGGGCGACTGGAATGCCGGCGTCCATGAGTGCTGCGACGATGTCGGCCCGCAGTTGGGTTCTGGTCCACGCGGTGACCAACACGTCGACCTCGTCGTTGCGCTCTGCGCGTCCGGTCATTGCCACGAATCTGGGGTCGTCAGCCAGCTTGTGATGCCCCATCAGGTCGCAGAACCGGCGCCAGTGCCGGTCCGCCGCACACAGGATCGCCACGAAGCCATCGGCTGCCTCGTACACGTTGTAGGGCGACACGCTCAGGGAGCCGTGCTGGTTTCCGGTCCGGGCGGGATGGCTCGGACCAGCCGTCAGGTATCCACTGATGTTGGAGGTCAGGTAAGGCAGGAGAGCATCCTGCATCGATACTTCGATACGCTGACCCAAGCCGGTCATCGCCCGCTGCAACAAGGCCGCCATAACCCCGACCGTCAGATGGGTGCCACCGGCGAAGTCAGCAACTGCAACGCCTGCCTTCACGGGCGGAGAGTCGGCGTAACCGTTGGAATCCAGAACGCCGGTCATGGCCTGAACGGTCAGATCCATTGCACTGAGCTTGCTGTACGGCCCTACCCGGCCGAAGCCCGTGGCGCTTGCGTAGATCAGCCGAGGATTGACCGTCTTCAACTCGTCGTACCCGACTCCCAAGCGGTCCATGACGCCCGCCGCGAAATTTTCCACGAGGACGTCCGCTCCGGCGACGAGCGAACGAAGAATCGTCTTGCCCGCTACCGTTTTCAGGTCGAGTCGTATTCCCGCCTTGTTGGTGTTGAGCAACCTCAGCGCAACAGGTTCCACCCCGGGGTCAGACCTGTGCCTTGTCAGCTCACCACCCGGCGGCTCTATCTTGATGACCTCGGCGCCCAGCCGAGCCAGCAGGAAACCGCAGTACGGCCCACAATAGATCTGCCCG
>CAXSEW010000059.1:0-12530 GCA_964236185.1 uncultured Nakamurella sp.
TCTGGTCCGACGAGACGGAGTTCGCCGGCTGGGAGGACGGTGGCGACGGCGAGGCCGGTGACGGGATAGTCGTTCCTGCACCTACTCTCGCCATCGTCGGCCGACCCAACGTCGGGAAGTCGACCCTGGTCAACCGGATCATCGGCCGCCGGGAAGCGGTGGTCCAGGACATCCCCGGCGTCACCCGTGACCGGGTCTCCTACGACGCGCTGTGGGCCGGTCGGCGGTTCACCGTCGTCGACACCGGCGGCTGGGAACCCGACGCGGAGGGCCTCGCCGGCGAGGTCGCGCTGCAGGCGGAGCGGGCGATGAAGACCACCGACGCGGTGCTCGTCGTGGTGGACGCCGCAGTAGGCGCGACCCATACCGACGAGGCCATCGCCAAGGTGCTGCGCCGCGCCAAGGTGCCGGTGCTCCTGGTGGCCAACAAGGTCGACGACGAGCGCACCCTCGCCGACGCCGCCACGCTCTGGAACCTCGGCCTGGGCGAGCCGTTCCCGGTGTCGGCGCTGCACGGCCGCGGATCCGGTGACCTGCTCGACGCCATCATGGCCGCACTGCCGGAAGCGCCGTCGGAGTTCGCCGCCAACCAGGGCGGGCCGCGGCGCGTCGCGCTGCTCGGCAAGCCGAACGTCGGCAAGTCGTCGCTGATCAACAAGCTGTCCGGTGAGTCCCGGTCGGTCGTCGACTCGGTGGCCGGCACCACCATCGACCCGGTCGACTCGCTGGTCGAACTGGACGGCGAGATCTGGCGGTTCGTCGACACGGCCGGGCTGCGCCGCCGGGTCCACCAGGCCAAGGGCATGGAGTTCTACGCCTCGCTGCGTACCCAGTCGGCGCTGGAGTCCGCCGAGGTGGCGGTGGTACTGATCGACTCGTCCGAACCGCTGTCCGAGCAGGACCAGCGGGTGATCACCATGGTCATCGAATCGGGCCGGGCGTTGGTCATCGCGATGAACAAGGCCGATCTGGTCGACGCCGACCGCCGCACCGAGATCGAGCGGGAGTTGGACCGCGACCTGAACCGGGTGCAGTGGGCCGAGGTCATCAACATCTCGGCGAAGACCGGCCGCGCCGTGCATCGGCTGGCGCCGGCGCTGCGCACCGCGCTCGACTCGTGGGACAGGCGCATCCCCACCGGTCGGCTGAACACCTGGCTGGGCACGCTGATCCAGGCCACCCCGCCGCCGGTCCGCAGCGGCAAGCAGCCGCGCGTGCTGTTCGCCACCCAGGCCGGCAACCGGCCGCCGACGTTCGTGCTGTTCACCACCGGCTTCCTCGAGGCCGGCTACCGCCGCTTCATCGAACGTCGCCTGCGCGAGGACTTCGGCTTCACCGGCTCGCCGGTGCGGGTGAACGTCCGGGTGCGGGAGAAGCGCGGCGCCAGGAAGTAGCCGGGCGGCCGGTCGGACTCGACGTCGGGCTTGGCCGGTCACCGGTCCGCTCGGCCGCTGGTTGGTCACCGTCCCTGGCCTTTTCAGGGCGCGGCGCGACCCAAAAGGGCCAGAGTCTGTGATCAACCGGGCGGGGCGCAGTCACTTACCCTGCAGCAGCTTGAGCAGGGCGGCTGGTCGGCGCGGGTGGCCTCACGCTTCGCCGACCGGATCGACTCGGCGTACTTCCGCTGCCGGCTGTAGGACAGCGCCCGGACGGTGTCGAGCAGGCCCGCCGGAACGAGCTGCGCGCTGGAGGCGGAGCCAAAGGGACGCGTTGCGTCACTCCGGCAGCACGGTCGTCCCGGCGGGCAGCAGTCCGGCGGCGATCAGCTCGACGGTGACGCCGACCGCGATCGCCTGGACCAGCAGTAGCGCGACCAGTACCAACACTTGCGTGGCCCCTGCCTGCCACGGGGAAGCGCCGGCCAGCAGCACCCCGACAAAGGCCCCGGGCAGGGTGACCAGTCCGACCGTGCGGGTCTGGTCCATCCCGGGCACCAGGGCGAGAGCCGCGGCCGGTCGAGCCACCAGCACCACTGCGTCCCGCCGGGACAGGCCGATCGACAGCGCTGCCTCGTACTCGCCCCGGCGGGTGTGCAGCTCGTCCGCCGTGCGCCGACCGGCGATCGAGGTGGCCGTCATCGCGCCGCCGATGAGGATGCCGGCCGTCGGCAGGATCGCGATCGGGTGGAACGGCACGACCGTGCTGCACAGCACCAGCGCCAGCGCGGGTAGCAATCCGGAGACGATCGGAGCGAGAGCCCACCACGACCGCGGCCGCAGTGATCCGGTGATCCGTCGCGCCGAGGTGGAACCGGCGACCATCACCATCAGCGCGAGGAACGCCGCGGTCAGCCAGAGCGAGCGCAGCACGTAGCCGATCAGCAACGACACCACGGTCAGCTGCGCCACGGCGCGGGCGACCGCGACGAACGTGTCACGGGCCCGGCCGAGTTCCAGCAGGTGCACCGTCAGCGCGGCGGCGGCGGCCAGCACCACCAGCAGGATGGCGAGCAGCGGCCCGATGTGCACGGTGGTCAGGGGTGCCTCCTCTCAGGTGCGCGGACCCGGCTGGGGAACGGCCGGGTGATCGTCGTCCGTGGCCATCGGCGGGCGCAGCAGCACGCCCAGCAACGGCCACCGGTGATGATCATCCCCGGTATCGGCGGGCGCTGTGCAGCGTGAGCGCGCACCGAGGCGTCGGGATCTGCTTGTCTGCTGCGGTATTCTCAACAACGCCCGGTACGCCGGGCAGCCGGGATGTGGCGCAGCTTGGTAGCGCACTTGACTGGGGGTCAAGGGGTCGCAGGTTCAAATCCTGTCATCCCGACGGCATGAAAGGCCAGGTCAGCAGGGTAACACGCCCGCTGACCTGGCCTTTCTCGTGCTCGAAGCAGGTGGCGGCGGGCTTACTGCGAGTGGCGATTAGTGAGCATTTCGGGGGTTTAGTTGGAGTCGGCTCCCCCAATCTCCCCCCAGTCCCACCCATCACGGCCGATAGCCGTTGATACCGATGTGGTGCAACTAGCATCTGAACTGGCTGGCCCGTCCCCACCAGATGCGGCCAGCCAGGTGCCGCCGGCTTGAGCCATCACTCCCGCGCTCGCCAGCGGCACCACCTTCCCTTCGCGTGTAAGGCCCGCTGAGGCCAGGAATTGCGACTGCAATCGACAGCCGCCCGGGAGGCTGTCGTCCAGGTGCCGTCCGTTCGACAGCGCAGCGGCCGGTGCCGCGGCGTGGCCGGCGGCGTCGCATACGTGTCACACTCCTTACACACAGTGACAGCAGGCGGTGCCAAAGGAGGAATAGTGTCGAAAAGTGTCTATTCAAGGACGTCCAGGCGATCCGGACTCCGAACTTTGTCGGTGACTACCGGAACTCTTCTTGCGCTGGCTCTCGCCTCCGTCGTGAGCGGTGGAATTGCGGAGGCAGCGGCACCTACGGTGACATGTGGGAGCACCGTGACCGCGAACGTCACGTTGACCGCAGACCTATTCTGTTCCTCCGGTGACGGGGTCACTCTCGGCGCGAACGTCATCCTAGACCTCGGCGGTCACAGTGTGGTGGGGCCTGGGTCTTCAGGGATCGGCATTCAGACCCTGGATGATTCCCTTGGTGGCGTCACCATTCGCAACGGTCAAGTGAAGAATTGGGGAAGGGGCATCTACGTCCACAACTCGTCGAGTGAAGCAGCCACTTCGTCGACCGTTTCGAATATCGTGTTGCGTAAGGCGGCCGTCAGCAACGATTTTGGCAGCGCAACGTTGCGATTGACCAAAGTTGAAGCGATTGATTCTCCAATATGGGGCCAACTTGGTGGCAGTGTTGCCGTCTCGCAGTCAAGGTTGACGCGTTCCAGCATCGACGTGTTTGGAGCGAATGCAACAGTTGCAAACTCCACTGTTATTGAAGGCTCCATCAATAGCTCTTACTACGGCGAAATCATAATTGACGCATCGAAGTTGGATGGAAATGGAAAAAGTGCACTTGGTAGCATATCGGAGACGTCCATCACCATTACGAACAGCACGGTAAAAAGCTTCAAGTCCCCGATTACTGGATACTATGGTTACGTCTATCTGGAAAAGAATCAGTTCACCAACATGCCGAACGGTGTTTTGGGAGAGATATCCGGATACCCAGGTACAGGTGGAGCCCTGATTCGAGGAAATACTTTCACGAGCAGCGGTGTCGTTCTCCACGGCGACGTTTCGATGGTCATCGAGAACAACACCTTCACGCGAAATGAGACTGCTGTCCTCTTCACCATGCCCGCGCCGTTCCCCGAAGAACCGCCACTGACAGCCGAGGGATCTCGCGTCGTCGGAAACATTATGACGAAAAACACTGGATACGGAATCAAAACCAACCTGCCTGGGCTGGCGGTTAAGAATAATACCGCGAGAAATAATGGTGGATACGGAATCTACGCCCCCGGTGCGATTGATTTCGGCGGGAATGTCGCTTCTGGAAATGCGCTGGGGCAGTGCGTTGGCGTTATCTGCACAGCCAAGTAAGCCGAGGAGAGGAATAAGCCGGTTACCCAAGGTTCATGCTGAACCCGTTCAGCCGGTTCGCGGTCTGTGGCCTGCAAAAACGATATGGACCGGTACCACCGCGGACTACGGCGGCACGGTCGCCCTGTGACTGGAGGTCAGGGGTCGCAGGCCCCGGGAAACCCGACCATTCGA
Organism: uncultured Nakamurella sp.; assembly: GCA_964236185.1. Classification (GTDB taxonomy): domain Bacteria; phylum Actinomycetota; class Actinomycetes; order Mycobacteriales; family Nakamurellaceae; genus Nakamurella. Next base: position 4,628 of record CAXSEW010000059.1, read on the forward strand.
CAGCGACCGATGGTTCCGTCGCTGTCCATCAGACCCTCGGACAATTCGTACAACCCGCAGGGGACCGAGGTCGGCCGGTCTCGCCTACGCTGAGGGCCGGATGCATCCGACGGACTCCGCCGTCGCCGCGCCTGCAGGGAGCCCGCCCATGTCCGGATCGTCCGAGCACGGAGCATCGGCTCCCGCTCTCCACAGACTGCCGACGAAGGTCTACGAGGCGGAACTGCTGCGGCTGCAGGGCGAGCTGGTGACGTTGCAGCAGTGGGTGCGGGACACCGGCACCAGGGTGGTGGTCGTCTTCGAGGGCCGGGACGCGGCGGGCAAGGGTTCTGCGATCAAGCGCATCGCCGAGTGCCTGAACCCCCGCTTCTGCCGGATAGTCGCGCTGCCGACGCCGACCGAGCGCGAGCGTGGTCAATGGTATTTCCAGCGCTACGTGGAGCATCTGCCGACGGCCGGTGAAATCGTTCTCTTCGATCGATCCTGGTACAACCGGGCCGGGGTGAAACGCGTGATGAAGTTCTGCACCGATACGGAGTACCGCCGGTTCCTGCAACAGGCGCCGGTCTTCGAGAACATGCTGGTCGACGACGGGATCCTGCTGCGCAAGTACTGGTTCTCGGTATCCGACGCCGAGCAGGAGAAGCGCTTCCGGTCACGACTGCACGATCCGCTACGTCGCTGGAAACTCTCCGACATGGACCTGCTGTCGATCAGCAAATGGGCGGACTACTCGCGGGCGAAGGACGACATGTTCATCCACACCGATACCGTCGCGGCCCCGTGGTACGTCGTGGACAGCGAGGACAAGAAGCGTTCCCGCCTCAACGTCATCGCGCATCTGCTGTCGAGCGTCCACTACCAGCACCGGACTCCGCCGAACGTGCACATTCCCGAACGCCCGCCGCATGATGGATACGTGCGGCCGCCGCGCGAGCAGTTCACCACGGTTCCGGACCACGCCGCCACGCTGACCTGAGCGCGGCTGGGCGTTGCCCCGCTCGACCATCCGCTCACCGGACAGGGATCGATCTCCACTGGTTCGACCCGCCGGCAGCTGCAGCAAAGTTCGTCGAAGTGCATCGGCTCATCGCACCCTGATGGTGTTACCGTGCTCACACGCAGGGTAGTCGTGGGGGAGACGGTCAGGAGGCGCCCGTGCTGGTCGGACTGCTGGGTGCACTTGCCCTGGTGCTCGCCGCCTCGGGAGTACTGAAGCTGAGATCGCCGGATCCGACCGTGCGCGCGGTGCTCGCCACCAAGCTGCCCGGTGCCTGGCGGCTGGCCGGCCGGCCCTTCGTCCGGCTGGTCGCCGCCGGCGAGGTGCTGGTCGCCGCGGTGGTGCTGTTCGCCGGGGGAGCGGGCGCGGCGGCGCTGCTGACGCTGGCCTACCTCTCACTGGCCCTGGTGGCCTGGCGACTGGTGCGGCGTGCCCCCGGCCAGGACTGCGGGTGCTTCGGCAAGGCCAGCGAGCCGGTCAGCTGGTGGCACGTGGCGATCAACCTGGCCGGAGCCGTCGCCGGCGCGATCGCCGTCGTCCGGCCCGCTCCGTCGCTGATCCACCAACTGGGATCCGCTGGCGCACTGACCGTTCCACTGACCGTTGCCATCGTGATGGCGGCCTACCTGATCTACCTGGTGATGACTGCCCTGCCATCCCATTCCGCGCTGCGAGCAAAGGTGCTGACCCGCCCATGACAGTGCTGCTGATCATCCAGAGTGCCGTCCTGGTACTGCTGTGCATCCTGGTTGCCGGCCTGTTGCGGTCCTATGCAACAGTGCTGCAGCGACTGCACGAACTCGACGGGGGCGCCGAGCGAACGGCGCCGCCGCCCTTCCGGACGGCCAGCGGGGTGGTCGCCCCGCCGTCCGGGTCGACCCGTGTCGCATCGGCACCCGGATCGGGTGCGAAGGCCGGCAGGACGGTGTCTGCGGGCGACCGCGACGAGTGGGGACCCGCACACGACCTCACCGGCACCGGGCTGACCGGAGAGGTCATCTCCATCCGGACAGTGCACACCGACTTCGACACCGTGCTGGTCTTCCTGTCCTCGGGTTGCGCCGGTTGCACCGGGTTCTGGGACGACCTGGCACACCGCCGGGAGCGGGCGCTGGTGGGCTCCGGCCGACTGCTGGTCGTCACCAAGGGCCCGGAGGCCGAGAGCGTCGGCCTGCTGGCCGAACTGTGCCCACCGGGCGTCGACCTGGTGATGTCGACGAGCGGCTGGACGGATTACGCGGTTCCGGGGTCGCCGTACGTCGTCGTGGTCGACGGTCCCTCCGGCCGGATCAAGGGCGAGGGCTCGGGCACCTCGCTCACCCAGGTGTCGGGCCTGGTCCACCAGTCGCTGCTGGACGGTTCTGCGCGCAACACCGGACCGCTGGCCAAGCCCCGCTCGGACGCCGACCGCGAGGTCGACGTCGACCGGGTGCTGCTGGCTGCCGGCATCTCACCCGGCCATGCCAGCCTTTACGAATCCGGCGAGCACCGGTCCGCCGCGGAACCGGAGACGCACTTCATCGGGTGGCCTGGCGTTGCCGCCGACGTGGCCCCTGAGCAGCGGTCGGCATGACGCAGGCGGCGCCGCAGGTGTTGCGCGGCCACGGCTTCACCATCGAACCACCGGCCGGCTGGGAGGCGCGGATCTACCGGCGTACCGCGCCGACCACGCCTGACAACGCTCGGAACCGGGCAGCCGCCGCCGGTGGTACCGGCTGGCTCGGCGAGCAGACCCTCCCGGTCGTCCACCTGGCCGATTTCCCGCTGCCTGCATCCCGCGGTGACTACGGCTCGGGTGCGGTCGAATCCATGCGCAGCAGCAACACCTTCCTGGCCCTGCTCGAATTCGGCCCGGAATGCCTGGGAACCGCGCTCTACCAGGCGCCCCGGCCGCTGGTCGAACCGAGCCGATTCTCCCCGAACGGATTGCAGCGGATTCTGCCGGGGCAGTGCGGCGCGCAGTACTTCTTCACCGAGAGAAGTCGGCCGATGTGCCTGTATGTGGTCCTCGGTTCGCAGACCGACCTCGTCCGCTCCGCGGCCAGGGTAAATGCAGTACTGAACCGGTTGGTGGTGGACGGCGCATGAGTGAGCATGAAGCGGGTCACGCGCGTAGTGAGCATCGCAGCGAGGAACGAGCGAGGAGCGGAGCGGAGCGAACGATGAGCGCTTGCGCGAAGAGCCAGGATCAAGCATGAGCTTTGCGATCTCCGAGCGATTGATCAATCGGATCACCAGGCGCAGCAGCGTGCCTCGTGATGCGCGACGTGGTTTCCTGGCCGGCGCGGCGGTGACCGGGGCAGCGTTGGCAGTCAATCCGTGGGGCTTCCTGGTGCGCAATGCCAACGCCTACGACGCCGTGTGCGGTCCCGCGGCCGAGTGCGGGGATGGCTATTCGGTGTTCTGCTGCACCATCAACGACGGCAAGAACAGCTGCCCGCCGGATTCCTTCATCGGCGGCTGGTGGAAAGCCGACTCCGCGTCGTTCTGCGGCGGATCGGCACGGTACTACATCGATTGCAATGCCTATCGCGATGGAGCCTGGAAATGTTCCTGCGCATCGGGTACCTGTGATTCCAGGCGCATTGCCTGCAATCAGTTCCGTTACGGCCAGTGCAATCTCGACATTCCGTATTCCAACACCGGCCCGGTGGTCTGCCGCATCGTCTCCTGCACCCCGCCGTGGCAGCAGTTCGGCGGTGTCTGCACCACCTCGAGTGCCACGGACCAGTCCACCGTCGCGCACAGCGCACCCTGTGTCGGCGCGCCGCCCAGGGGGTCGCTGGACTCCGCCGTTGCCGTGGGCACGTCGATCCGGGTCCGTGGCTGGGCCTTCGACCCCGACCAGCCGACCAGCTCCGTTTCCGTCGCCGTGCAGAGCAACGGCGCCACGGTCACCACCAGGGCGGCCGCGGCGGCCCGGCCGGACGTCGACAAGGCGTTCGGTATCAGCGGCAACCATGGGTTCGACATCACCGTGCCCGCGAAAGCGGGCCGGTCCACGGTGGCCGTGCAGGCGGTCAACATCGCCGGCGGCCGCGGGAACACGCTGCTCGGCTCACGGGCTGTCACCGTGGCCGCGCCGCCGGCCCTGCCGATCGGCCGGATCGACGCCATCAGCGCGGTTCCCGGCGGCCTGCGGGTGCGCGGTTGGGCCATTGACCAGGATCAGCCGTCCACCTCGATCTCCGTCGCCGTCTACCTCGACGGGGGTGGCATCGGATGGTTCCGCACCAACGTCCCGCGGCCGGACGTCAACCGCATCCATCACCTCACCGGCAGTCACGGCTTCGACATCACCGTGCCGGCCGTGGCCGGACGGCACAAGGTGGACGTCTACGGCATCAACGTCGGCGGCGGCAGCGGCAACCCGCTGATCGGCAGTACCTCGGCGACGGCGATCGGATCCGTACCGGTCGGCGCGATCGACCGGGCAGTGGCGACCAAGGCGGGTGTGGTGCTGTCCGGCTGGGCGTTCGATCCGGACCGGCCGAGTTCGTCCATCTCCGTGGCCGTCTACCGCGACGACATCGGCATTCGTTGGTACACCGCGGACATCGCTCGACCCGACGTCGACCGGGTGTACGGCATCACCGGCCGGCATGGCTTCTCGATCACCGTGCCGACCGCTGCCGGGTCCCACCGGTTCTCGGTCTACGGCATCAACGTCGCTCCGGCCGGGCACAACCCGCTGCTGGGCACGCGGACCGTGGTGGTGCCGTGATCGCCGGCGCGTACGGTTCGCCGGTCCTGGCCGTGGCGGTGCTGGTGCTGATCGCGGCCGCCGCAGCGCGAGGCACCTGGTCGCCCTGCGGGCTGTCGATGATCTCGGCGATCAATCCGTTCAGCGAGCAGTCCCGCGGTCACCGCTACTGGGTGACGGTGCTGTGGTTCGCCGCCGGATCGGTCGCCGGCGGGGCGCTCCTTGGGACCCTGGGGGCGCTCGGTGCCGTCGGTCTCCGGGCGGCCGGGCTCCCCACGGCCGTGGTCTTCGTGATGGCGGCCGGGTGCTGCCTCGCCGCCGCCGCCGCCGACGCCGATTCGGTGCCGTTCCGACTGCCGCTGATCCCACGGCAGGTCAACGAGCGATGGCTGGCCGGATATCGCCGCTGGTTCTACGCCGCCGGATTCGGCGCGCAGATCGGATTCGGACTGGCCACCTACGTGATGACCGCCGCCGTCTACCTGGTGCCGGCGCTGGGAGCCCTCAGCGGGTCGCCTTTGCCTGCCCTGATTCTCGGGCTGCTGTTCGGCACCGTTCGCGGGCTCGCGATCCTGCTGACGGCCACCGTCCGCACCCCCGCCCAGCTACGCAGCCTGCATCGCCGATTGGCCGGCTGGGCGCCGCGGTCGCTGCTCGCGGTGCTGATCCTGGAACTGGCGGCGGCACTGGCGTTCGCCACCACCCTGAGCGTGGTGGCCGGAATCGTGGTGGCCGGAGGAATCGTGGTGGCACTGGCGTGGAGCCGGCGCACCGCCGTCGTTCCCCGCAGGGAATCGACGTCGGCCGGACGCTGACTTGCCCGTCGTGCCCCATATATCGACCCGACCCCGCACCGCCCACGGCCGCGTGCGGCACCATGAACTGGCCGCCGCGGCAACGAGCCCGCTATGCGGCACCACTGGAGGCCGGGGCTACCGGCCTGCAACAACATGAGGGAGAACACATGCCTACTCGCACAGCGAAGACCGAGTGGAAGGGCGGACTGCAGGACGGGTCCGGCACGGTCACGCTGACCAGCTCCGGCGTCGGCTCCTACGAGGTGTCGTTCCCGCGCCGCGCCGCCGACGAAGCCAGCGGCGTGACCAGCCCCGAAGAGCTGATCGCCGCGGCTCACACCGCCTGCTATGCGATGCAGTTGTCGGCCGTCATCGGCGAGGCCGGCGGCACCGTCACCAGTCTGGTGTCCGAGGCCGAGGTCGGCCTCGGGCCGGACCCGGCGGGCGGTTTCCGGCTGACCGGCATCAAGCTCAAGGTCCGCGGCGAGGTGGAGAACCTGGACGCGCAGGGGTTCGCCATGGCCGCCGAGAAGGCCAAGGAGACCTGCCCGGTGTCCAAGGCGCTGACCGGTGTGGTCATCACGCTCGACGCCGCCCTGGCCTGAGCAACCGGCCCGGCCACCCGCGTGCGGGCGGCCGGGCCGCACCGCTCGTCCTCTGTTCGCGGTGCCCGCGAACTGTCAGCCCAGCAGTGCGGCGGGCGCGACCGCCTCGATGCCGTGCGCCGCGCCGACCGGCGCGTTGGCCAGTACGCCGCCGGTGGTGGTCAATCCGGCGGCGAGTGCGCCGTCGGCACCCAACGCCGCCTGCCAACCGGACGCCGCCAGCGCCGTGACATAGGGCAGTGTCGCGTTGGTCAACGCGAACGTCGAACTCCGCGGAACCGCCCCTGGCATGTTCGCCACGCAGTAGAAAACCGAACCGTGCACGGCGAAGGTCGGGTCGTCGTGGGTGGTCGGGTGCGAGTCGGCGAAGCAGCCGCCCTGATCCACCGCGATGTCGACCAGCACCGAGCCTTCGCGCATCTGCGCCACCAGCTCGTTGGTCACCAGCTTGGGCGCCTTCGCGCCGGGGATGAGGACGGAGCCGATCACCAGGTCGGCTTCCCGCACCGCCTCGGCGATGTTGTAGGCGTTGGACGCGATCGTCCGTACCCCACCGTGGAACTGCGTGTCCAGCCGGCGCAGCGTCGGCAGCGACAGGTCGATCACGGTCACCTCGGCGCGCATGCCGAGGGCGATGGTCGCGGCATGCATACCTGCGACGCCGCCGCCGAGCACCACCACCTTGCCGTTGGTGACGCCTGGGACGCCGCCGAGCAGGACGCCGCGGCCACCCTCGTTGCGCATCAGGTGGTAGGCGCCGACCAGCGGCGCCATCCGGCCGGCGATCTCGCTCATCGGTGCCAGCAGGGGCAGGCTGCGGTCGGGCAACTGCACCGTCTCGTAGGCCACCGAGGTGGTGCCGGCTGCGAGCAGAGCGTCGGTCAGCGGCCGGTCCGCCGCCAGGTGCAGGTAGGTGAACAGCAGCTGGTCGGCGCGCAGGTGGGCGTACTCGGACTCGACCGGCTCCTTGACCTTGACCACCAGATCGGCCGCCCAGGCGTCATCGGCGGTAGACACGATGGTGGCGCCCGCGGCGATGAACTCCTCGTCGCTGATCCGCGATCCCTCGCCCGCTCCGGCTTGCACCAGCACCTGGTGGCCGCCGACGACGAGGTGGTGCGCGCCGGCGGGCGTCAGGGCCACCCGGTACTCGCGGTTCTTGACTTCAGCAGGTACACCGATGCGCATGGCTGTGCAGCCTTCCGTCTATCCGGCGCAGGAAGCGGCCGAATGAAGCGATGTTGGATGTGCTCCAGTGTGAACTTCTCGTCGCTCTCAAGGAAGATTGTGCGCGTTACATTCGGTAGATTGGCAAGATGAAAGAATTATCTGCAACGAGGCAGGTGGCCGGGGCGCGGCCGGCGCAGAATGTTCGGGCCGGCGCTGCCCGGCCGTCGAGCCCGCCGCCGATCGCGCTGGACGACGTCGACCGGAAGATCCTGCAGGTGCTCGCGCGCGACGCCCGCATCCCCAACAACGCCCTCGCCGCGCTGGTCGGAGTGGCACCGTCCACCTGCCTGAGCCGGATGCGCGCGCTCGTTGCCGGCGGCGCCATCCGCGGTTTCCACGCCGATATCGACCCGGCGGCACTGGGTCGACCGCTGCAGGCGATGATCGCCGTCCGGCTGCAGGCCGGCGCCCGCAGCCGGATGAAGTCGTTCACCGAACGGATTCGCCGGCTGCCGGAGGTCGTCGACATGTACTTCCTGGCCGGCGCCGACGATTTCCTGCTGCACATCGCGGCCGCCGACGCGGGTGCGCTCCGCGCTTCCAGATGCCGACGCAATGCCCTGGCCGA
>CAXSEW010000060.1:0-12444 GCA_964236185.1 uncultured Nakamurella sp.
GCATTTCGCCTACTCAGCCCACTACGACACCCAGGTCAATCGGTGGATCCAGGCTGAGTCAGGTCCCGCAGCCGGCCGCGCAGCTCGTCGGGCGCGGTAACCAGGAGCGAGCGGAGCTGGTTCAGCGCCTGCGTTCGAGCCTTGGTCGCGCTCCGCTGCAATACCTTTAAGGTTCTCAATGATTCGACGGAACCGTCGTGGGTCTTGGGCGTGGCGTTGGCCTCACCGGACAAGACCGCCTGGGCGGCGGCGATCGCATCGACGACGCCAGTCTTGCCATGACGACGCCGCACCCGACGGTTGGGCCGCATGACCTACACGACCGTGACGTTCTCCGCCCGCAAGTGTTTGGCCAGCGACACCCCATTGGTGCCTGTGCCTTCGACTCCCACTCGGTCGAGTCGACCGAAGGTCCTCATCCAACGCAGCAGCAGCCGATAGCCGGCGCCGGTCGCCGGGAACGCCTCGGTACCAAGACTCCTCCCACATCGGTGATGACTGCGGCGACATGCACATCGGAATGCGTGTCGACGCCACCGATGACAAGCGGGCGTACTTGTGCGATCGTGGTCATGTCCGTCCTCCGGTTCGCGCTTGTAGGGCGGGCACAGGCGCGAAGCTGGACGGACAGTCCAGGGACGAGTGCCTGGTACAACAGGCTCCTAACGAGGTCACTACCACCAGCGGCGTGCCAGGTCGTTCTTCCACCCCACCGACCGATCGGATGCAAGGCAGCACTTCGCGCCGGAGCTAAGCAGAGTCAGGTCGGGCCGGAGAACGACTCATTGCGCATCCCTGGGCTAAAGCAATCGCCTTGATCACCCTGGGTGACACCGTTCCATTCCGTTGACGACCTTTGCGCAATGATAAATGCTGCTGACTAGCTGCCGGTGGTGGCGCTCATCGAGAGGTCCCTATGGCGAAGCATCGGACCGCGCGTTCCCTTCCGGACGCTCTTCCCGTCATGGTGCTGACGATGTTGGCGATCGCTGCGTTCACCACCGCCGCTGCCTCCTCGTCGGTGCCGTCGGTGGTCAACTCCACGGTCGACTTCGGTCAGGTGGCGGGCCGTACCACTCCGACCTCGCTCGGCGTGGTCTCCTCCACCTACGGGGCCACTCCGCTCTCGAGTGCGGCGCAACGCGATGCCGAGCGCACGTTGGACGCTCGCTTCGTCCGGATACCGGTGGGCTACCGCAAGGGTCGGGTTACTTCGTCGGCGGGCGGCTCGGGGGGCACCTTGGACGTGCCGGCCTTGGTGTCGATGTACCGGTCTTGGGGCTACCGGATTCTGGCGGTCATCGGGGGCAGCTCCACCGCCGTCGACGTGCACGCCGGCGATCCCACGAAGATCATGAAAGCTCTCGGTTTCGACGGTGTGGACTACACGGCGCCCAACGAACCCGGCAACCAAGGCCTCACCATGACCGACCAGATAGCCCTGGCGAATCTGATCGTCAAGGAGGGCCGTGCGCTGCAGCCCGGGTTCGCACTGTGGGGCCCGGTCTGGTCGTACTACGACCGCAGCAAGATCGGGACGTTCGCGTCGGCGATGGGCCCGCTGCTGAAGGGCGTGGACTACCATCACTACGCGATGGGTAGCTCGTCGCTGTCCACCGCCCAGGCCATGTCGCAGACACCGCAGTACGGCCAGGAGGTGCGGGACCTTGCGGCTGACCTCGCCGCCAAGGGTCTGCCTGTGGCGGTGAACGTCGACGAACTCAACTTCTCCTGGCGCTACCAGGACGGCACTTCCGGTGGCAACAACCGGTTCTTCACCGCCGTCAACACGGTGTGGATGACCAGTGCACTGGGTCATATCCTGCAGGCCGGCGGCCGGGGGATGCCGTACGCGACGCAAAACGGTCCGCTGGGCATCATGGTGCAGGCGGGTCAGCTCAATCCCGACAACAGGCCGGCGTCGTCTCCGATGCCGGCGTTCTGGGGTATCGCGAACTGGACCGGTGCCGGCCGATGGCCCCACTACCGGGACACCTTCTACGCCACCACGAGCTCCGACCCCACCGTGGAGACATTCGCGGTGAACAACGAAGCCGGCGGTTATAACGTCGTCATCGTCAATAAGGACACTGCGAACGCCAAGAGTCTTTCCCTGGCGTTGGCAGTGTCGGGGACCGGTTCCTTCTCGGCGTACCGCAACGATCCCGGGGCGCCCTACGCTGCGCCGGGGAAGGTGGCGACCGGTTCCTACCGCGCCGGAACCGATCTGGCCTTGACCCTTCCGCCGCTCACCGCGACCGTCCTGGTATTGGGTCAGAGCGCCGGCCCGGCGGCAACGCCCACCCAGGCGAGTGCACTGCGCACCTTCGGCGGGGCGCCGCTTCGATGACGTGGCAGCTCCTGCCAGCATGGGCGGCTCACCGGTCACCGGATACTAGTAGTACTTTGTTAGGTTCGCAGGTGGTAGTGACAGGTTGGGCAGATCCCGATCCAGTACGCGAGGAACTGCTGGAGGTGGGCCAGCAGGGCGTCGAGGGTCAGGGTTGCCCATCGGCTTTTGGGTTGGTGAGGCGGATCCAGGTGAGGAAGACGTGGGCGGCGGTGGCCAGGGTTGCGTGGTGGTGCCATCCGGTCCAGCTGCGACCTTCGAAATGGTCAAGTCCGACACCGGTTTTCAGTTCTTGGTAGTCGTGTTCGATGCGCCAGCGGATCTTCGCCAGCCGAACCATGGTGGGGATGGGGGTGTCGGTGGGCAGGTTGGAGATCCAGTAGTCGGTGGGTTCGTTCTTGCCGGTGGGCCATTCGGCGATCAGCCGCTGCTGGGGCAGGGACCCGTCGTCGGCGCGGTCGATGTCGCGGTTGGCCGGGCTGATCCGGACTGCCAGGAATCGGGAGCGCATGGCCGCCGTCTTGTTGCCCGGGCTGGCCTTGGTCCCCTTGCGCCAGGTGAGCTCTTTGCCGGCGCCGCGGCCGGCGGCCAGGATGATGTCCTTGCAACCCGGCGGCGGGGCTCGGTAGGTGGGGACCGGTGGTCGCCCCCGGCCGCTGTAGGCGGCGGTGACCGGCACGGCGTCGGCGGTATAGGCGCTGGTAGAGCCTTTGACGGCGACGACGTAGCTGATGTTGCGCTCTTGCAGGGCGGAGCGGAACGCGGTGGTGTCGCCGTAGCCGGCGTCGGCCGCGACGACCGGTGGCCGGTATCCCCACTCGGCGAGCTCGTCGAGCATCTCGATCGCCAGCTGCCATTTCGGGCGGTGGTGCTCACCGGTGGGGATCTTGCACGCCTGCCGACGCGCCCGGGTCTCCTGGGCCGCCTCGGGGCTCCCGGCGGCCTCGTCGTCCCAGCTCTTGGGCATGAACAGCCGCCAGTCCAACGGCGCCGACGCCCTGTCGGTGACCGCGTGGACGCTGACCGCCACCTGACAGTTGCCGATCTTGCCCATCGTCCCGGAGTACTGCCGCGCCACGCACGCCGACGCTGTTCCCTCCTTCGCCTGCCCGGTGTCGTCGATCACCCACGCCTGCGGCTCGATCACTCCGATCACCAGGCGCACCGCCACTTTCCGCACCGGCAGCACATCCCACGGGGAGGAGGTGATGAACTGCTGCAACCGCTGGTGATCAACCCCCAGCCGCTCCGCCATGGGCTGCATCGACTTGCGTCGACCGTCCAACATCAAACCCCGCAGATACAACCCGCCGGTGGCCCGCTGATCAGATCGCGGGAACGAGGAGAACACCTGCCCGGCGAAGGCATCCAACTTCTCACCGACCGCAGCGAACCCAGCAGCATCCATACCCCCATTCTCCCGAAACACGTTCTTCAAATGTTGCCCACCTTCTTGTCGATGCGGGCGGGCTATCACTTCTCGGTCAGTGCCGTGACTGCCGCTGGCCGCGGCGCATCGTGGACCTCTGCGCTGCCGCGGACCGCCGCACCGTCACGGGCCCCGACGAATCGACGGGTCGTTGCCGCGGGTCCGGGAGCGGCGCAGATCAGTTGGGATCCGCCTTACGAACCGGGGAATCCGCCGGTCATGGGCTACCGGGTCAGCCGCGATGGCCAGGACACGAGCGGCGGCGGCTACGGAACAACTGTTAGGCCGACGTCCGGACATTCACCTTCACGCTGCTCAAGTCCCAAACCGTGTATCGGTTCCGCGTGCAAGCACTGAACCTCGGGATACCAGGCCCCACCCCGATTGTGCTGGTCGGCGCGCAGGTTCAGTCGGTACACCCGGTGATGGTCATGTATTTGCCATCGGGCGTGGTGCCGCGTTTGGCGTTCTTTTTCTTCAGCAGGCCCAGCGGATCTTCGACGACGACCAGCGGCTTGGCGAACAGTCCACTGGATCGGAGGTAGGCGCAGTTCACCGCCTTTCCGCTCGGGGCCAGCAGCGGTACACACTGTGAAGCCGTTCCGTAGGCGCGGTTGCAGCCGTCGACCGAGGTCACCTTGACCGGCGTAGGACCGGGCTTGACCGGCATGACGGTGCCGGTCGCGCTCTTCTTGGGCAGGGTGGGTAGGACTGTCGGTGCCGCGGTGGGAGCGGCCTTGGGGACTGCGGTGATCTGCACGCCCACCCGCACCCCGGGAACTGTGGTCCATGGGTGCGGAGCATTGGCTGCGGCGGTGGTGGTCTGCGCGGAGCCGGCAGCTGCGTCCGGCGAAGTTGTTGAATCCGCGCATGCTGAGAGGATGGTTCCGAGAAGCAGTGTTGCCGTGACAGCCCGTAGAGCGTTTGTTGGACGTGTCATCTCAGTTACCTCCTACGTGAACCCACTGGGCCGTCGACGGCTGTCCGCCGGCGTTCTGGACGAAGAGCATGTACCAGCCGGGAGGTGCCAGGTTCGAGTTGGCTGTCATCGCCGCGGTGTAGGTGCCGGTGCCCGTCTTGGTGAGCGGTAGGTCGATCAGCCGCTGGTTGGGATCGCTGGAGTGGGTGACGGCAGCAGGCTTGATCAGTTCTGCCGAGGTGATGTCGTTGCTGCCGGAGATCGGCTGGGAGGAACCGTAGTTCCACTGCGAAACGGTCGGCGCTGAGAGGGTAGGCCGCCCGGACTTGAACAGGTAGGGGGGTTTGTACACCGAGATCCGCATTTCGAACGAGCCGTCACCAGGGTTGGACCCGACGCTAATCACTGTGCCGTCCTGGTAGAGCACCGATTCGGAGTGGTACATCCGCTCGACGGGGTCGGCGTTCATGGAGGTGAAGGTGTTGGCGACCGGGTTGTACATGCTGGCCTCGTAGACCGGGTCGGCCCGGTTGTGCAGGCCCCCACCGGTTTCGAAGACCTGCCTGTCGGGCGTCAGCACCGCGCTGACGTACATTTTGCCCTGGGTGCCGGTTTCCGGTTGGACCGTCGAGTCGGTCATCGACATGCCGGCCATGTTGCCGGACTGAGTCGTCCCCTGGTTCAGCAGTGGACCTGGGGTGTAGGCGGGGGTCGCCGACGTCAGGTCGATCAGATCGGTCAGCCTGTTGGCGTCCACGTTGGTGTCGACGTTGCCGCCGCCCATCACCAGCACCCGTTGCGCCTGTGCCGGTGGTAGTAGCACCGCCGCCGACTGGTCGCGGTTGTTGATGTTCTGCATGCCGGGCACCGTGGTGATGGTGTTGGCGGTCAGGTCAATCATGGCCGCGCCGCCCGGGGTGGGACTGTTGCCGAACACGTGCGAACCAGAGTAGAAGACTTTGCCGGTGCTGGTGAGCACGTTGGCCGGGTAGAGGCCGAAGTAGTTGTACTGCTGCGGTACCTGATTGGTGGACAGCCACTGGTTGCTGGCGGTGTTGAACAGCTCGTTGGTGACGGTGCCCTGGCTGTTTTCGTTCAGACCACCCATCGACAAGACGTTGCCGTTGCCGAGTTCCGTCGCCGACGGGTACCAGTGGCCGGTGTTCATGTCGTTGACCTGCTGGTAGCTGCTGGTGGCGACGTTGAAGATGTAACTGGACTTGAGTCCCTCGTAGCCGTGAACGCCGGCCACGGGGTAGGCCTTGTTGCCGCCCATCAGCAGTACGTTTCCGTTGGGTAGCTGCACGTGGCCGGCGCAGAACACGTCGTAGGGCACCGGAACGTCGGTCCAGGTATTGGTGGTCGGGTTCCACAGACTGCTGGAGTAGACGGACATGTTCGGGTCGTTACCCGAACCTGCCATGAACAGGATGCGTCCGTCCTGCAGCACCACCGTGTGGATGGCCCGCGAGTGGTTGGCGAAACTGAGCACCGTCCATTGCCCCTTGGCGCACTGGTCCGCCGTCCCGGTGCAGGTGCCGGCGGCCGGCGTTGGCGGGGCGGTGTCGGTCAACGCGTAGTCGTCCGTTGTCAGCTTGCCGTTGGCAGATAGTGACAGTCCGAAAGTGATGGCCGTGACGCCGGCCGGTATCGGTGGTGTCACCGACGTCGCCTGACGCCACGTCATGCTGGCTGCGAATGTGCCCAACTCCGTCCAGTAGGCCCAGCCCCCCGACGCGGTGTAGGTGAACGCAGTGAGGTTCGTTTTCGGGCCGTTGTACCAGACGCTCGCGTTGTAGGTGTGTCCCGCCACCACCTGCGGTGCGCAGGCTGTCGCCTGCGTGCTCATCAGCTTGTAGTCGCCGGACACATACGCCGACAGCGTGATCGCCATGGCGCGTGAGCCGGTGTGCGCCGATGCGGTGACAGCTGCGGTGACGGTGCTGGATCCATACCCGTAAGTGGTGAAACACGACGGCTGATTATTCGCTCCGACGGTTTCCAGGCCTGGATTAGTAACCAGATTTGGGCTCGACACCGCTGCCGGCGCTACGTTCTCGACCGCGAAGAGGCCAACTGCCACCAAACCGCTCACGATCAGGACGTGCGCAACCCTCGAACGTGGCCTGAGCCTCATCATTGATCTTTCATTCCTTTGCGTGGGATAAGCCGCGCGCCGGCGGCCCAGGGCGACGAAACAGTTCGAACGAAGTCCGTAGCGGTATCGGCTTACCAGTGTGCACGACGACGCAGGTGTCGGTTCTTGCGATGCGGCCCCTAAAACCCCCGTACCAGCGCATCGTAAACACGGGAAGACAGTGATCTACCACCAAAACGGTCAATATTCGATAACGACACAAATCAGCCAGTGAACGCTACGCAGAGTGATCTAGTTAACCCATACGGGTGGTCATTGCCATCGAGTGCTCCTGCCCGGCCAGGCGCGTACGAGTGTCATGTAACTTTGCGTAGGTCCTCCACTAGCGCGGACGAGACAGTCACAAACGTGACACGGGGCGGTGTCCGAAAGGCAAACATGCGGCGAAAGCGCACATCGGCTTGCCGACGTTTCGAAATCTTCCTCCGTTACCGTCTTTTTTTTCGCATGCTTGGAAGGCTTTGAATGGCAATCCTGGAGAATCCAGTCGCGGAGCTGCAGCGCGCCGAGTGGCAGCTCCGGCCGCGACGTCTGCGTGGACTTCGCCGACCGGGAATGGCGGTCAGCGGCTCCCTTCCGCCGCAGGTGACGATTGTTGTCCCGACGCGCGGCGAGGCGGGCAATATTGGACAGCTCGTCGCCCGGGTCGACCGGGCGCTCGGGGCCGTTCGTGCTGAGATCCTGTTTGTCGACGACAGCGATGACGAGACGCCCGAGGTGATCAGGGCCACCGCTGCGCGTTCGAGCCGGACGGTTCGCCTGCTGCACCGGGAACCCGGGCACCGCGATGGGCGACTCGGTGGAGCGGTGATCGCCGGCTTCCAACTGGCCCGGGCGCCGTGGGCCATCGTTCTCGACGGGGATCTGCAGCATCCACCGGAGGTGTTGCCCGCGCTGATGCGCGAAACGCTCGGTCCGGATGTCGATCTGGTGTACGGCACCCGCTACGTGGGCGGCGGGGATGCCGCCGGGTTGAGCAGCGCCCGCCGGGAATGGGTGTCGTCGCTGTCCACCAGGCTTTCCAAGGCGTTGTTCCCGCGGAAGCTCTCCGGCGTCAGCGATCCGATGAGCGGCCTGTTCGCCGTCCGGCTGTCTGCACTCGAGCTGCCGGAGCTCAAACCGGTGGGCTACAAAGTCTTGCTGGAGATACTGGCCAATTCTCGGATCAGGACGGCCGTCGGGGTGCCGTTCTCATTCCAGGAAAGGCACAGCGGCGAGAGCAAGGCATCACTGGCCGAAGGCGGACGGTTCCTGCTGCAACTGTCGGCGCTTCGGCTGGGCATGACGGTCAGCCGCCTGCTACAGGTGGTCGCGTTCCTGGCGGTGGGCATCAGCGGCGTCGGGGTCAACACCCTGTCACTGTGGCTGCTGTCCCAAGGATGGCTCGATCAGCCGTACTTGGTGGCCTCCGGCATCGCGACCAACGTCGCGGTGGTGTGGAACTTCGCACTTCTGGAAGCCTGGGTCTTCCGGAAGGTAAAACAGCGAAGCATGATCGGTGGCTTTCTCCGATTCTGGCTGGTCAGCATGGCCCTGCTCCCAGTTCAGCTGGGTCTGTTGGCAGTGGCGGTAGAGGCGGTCGGGCTCAACCCGGTCGTCGGCAACATCGCCGTACTGACGGTGGTGTTCGTCCTTCGCTACCTGTTGACCTCGATGTGGGTGTACGCCAGCAAGGTTCCCACCCAGCAGGATCCGCTCGCGCCGGCACCAGGGTCGCTGCGTGGACGCAGCATCCGCCGGACCTGGCCGTGGAATCTGTCCGGGTTGACGCTGTCTGTTGCTGCCATGCTGCGGAGATTCCCGGCCACCACGCGCCGCTCTTTCAACAAGCCGGTGAAGGCCAGGACACCGGTACTAACCTCGAGGCCCCCACCGGGCCCGGTAGCGCCTGCGCAACCGTCGGGCAGGGCCGGAAATTCAGGTCACCTAGGCGCCTTATTGCAGCGGTACGGCATCGTGCTGGGCCTGGTGGCTTTGACGGCCGTGGTGGTCGTCCTGTGTCACGTCGCGATCGGCGTCGTGCTGACCGGGTGGACCATCAGCAATCTGCTGATGCTGACCGTGTCGGTGCTGACGCTGGCCCGGCAGCTGTACGCGTGGCAGGTACCGGGGCGGAGCAACACCTCCGTCGACCTGGACGACAACGACGAGCCCACCGAAACCTTCACCATCATCGTGCCCGCACGTCACGAAGGTGAAGTGCTGGCCCGCACGCTGCGCCGCATCCTGGACACCGACTATCCGCACGTCCTCGTCCAGGTGCTCGTCGCCATCGCCGACGACGACCACGACACCCTCGCGGTGGCGCGTGCGGTGGCCAAAGAGTTCCCCGACGTCATCGAGGTCAAAGTGGTCGAGCTGGCCGGGCAACACCCGACCAAACCGCTGTCCTTACAGGCGGTTTACCGCCAGGCCACCGGCAGCCTGGTCGGCATCGCCGACGCCGAGTCGATCTTCTCCGAACACCTGCTGCGCTCGGTGAACACCCTGGCGCGACGCAACCGGCACATCTCCATCTTCCAGGGCGGCGTGGCCCTGATGAACACCCGCTCGCATGGCTGGCGGCGCCCCACCAACGCATCGGCAGGCGCCGCTGCCCTGGACTGGGTCAACCGCGGAACCTCCTGGTGGCGGGCGCACAACTGCCTGGAATACTACTTCTGGTTCCGCTCACGCCTGCACCTGTCAGCGCGCAACGAATTCATCCCGTTGGGCGGCAACACGCTGTTCATCCGCCGCGAGGTGCTGTTCAAACTGGACGGCTGGAAGAACCTGCTGACCGAGGACTGCGACTTCGGAACACGGGCGTCCATCGCCGGTTTCAAGACTATGGTCTTCTACCATCCGGATCTTGTCACCAAAGAGCAGACCCCGGACAGCATCCTGTCGCTGATCAAGCAACGCACCCGCTGGCACGGAGGCTTCCTGCAGGTGTTGGCGCTGCGCGACTGGCGACGCGTTCCCGGCCTGCGGTCCAAAATATTGGCTTTCGAGACCCTGGCCACGCCACTTTTCGCGGCGTACTGCGGAATCGCCCTACCGATCGCTATCACGCTGGCCCTGACGCTGCAGGCTCCGGTCACATTGGTGATCATCTCCGTATTGCCGCTGCTCGCGGCGTTCCTCACCGCCGTGGTCTCGGCCATCGGTATCGGTGAGTTCAACCGGCTCTACGGCTACGCACCTCGCCGCGGCGAGGCGCTGCTCATCGTGATCACCACGCCGATCTACCAGCTCGCCCTGTCTATTGCGGCACTGCGGGCGATCCAAAGGATGCTGCTGGGGCAGAACGGCTGGGAGAAGACGACCCACCTCGCGGAGTCGATGGACACGCCTGCCGAGTTCTACGGCAGCGAACTTTCCCAGCGGCTGGCGAGCTGATGACAGCGGTCCTGCACCAGCCGAGCACGACCCGCATGCCCCCGCCGGCGCCCCGCCCACGTCGACTGGCGTCGTGGGCGCAGCTGCACCGGCAGAGCCTGGCCATCGGCGCCGTGGTGCTGGCCGTCTGCGCAGTCCTGCACGGCATCAACCTCAATGGTTGGCCGGAGCGGGTCGGGGACGACGAAGGCACCTACGCCGCCCAGGCGTGGGCCATGCTCACCAGAGGCGAGATCACCTACTACACCTACTGGTACGACCACCCTTTCGGTGGCTGGCTGCAGATAGCCGCCATCTTTCGGATCAGCGACGTGCTGAACTGGACCTCGACCGCGGTGCAGGCAGCCCGGGACACGATGCTGGTCTTCCACGTGATCAGCTGCGGCCTGGTCTTCCTGATCGCGCGGCGGCTGGGCCTGCGCCGCCCGCTGGCCGTACTCGCCGTGCTGATCTTCTCGCTGTCGCCGCTGGCGCTGCAGTACCAGCGGATGGCGTTCCTGGACAACATTTCCACGATGTGGGTGCTCGCCGCTGCTGCTTTCGCGCTCTCTCCGAGGCGCAGCCTGACCTCGATGGTCGGGGCCGGCGCGAGCCTGGCCTTCGCCTTCTGGTCGAAGGAGACCAGCGTGCTGCTGGCTCCGGGCATTATTTGGATGGCCTGGCAGAACCGGGACGTCCGGAACTGGCGTTATCTTCGTGCTGCCGGCGTTTTCGTGTTCGCCGCGATCGTGGCGATCTGGCCGCTGTATGCACTGATCAAGAACGAGTTGTTCCCAGGCCCGGGGCATGTCTCCCTCACGGCGGCGGTGCAGTTCCAACTTTTCAGCAGGGCCTCCAGCGGCAGTCTGCTCACGGCAGGCAGCGGTACCCGTCATCTGGTGGACACCTGGCTGGCCCAGGACCCGTTCCTGATGTGGGGTGGCTTCGCCGCTGCCCTGCTCGCGCTGGCCGTCCGCCGACTGCGGCCGTTGGCGTTCCTGTTCCTGTTCCAGGTGGCGGCCATGTGCCGCGACGGGTACCTGCCCTACGCCTACGTGACTGCGATGGTCCCGTTCGCCGCGCTCAGCATCGCCGGTGTCGCCAATGCGCTGCCATGGGGCGCCCTGCGCAAGGGCACCGGTCTCAGACGTCTGACCGGCACGACGGCGGTGGCCGTGGCGACAGTGCTGGCCTGCGCACTGGTGATCGCCGACTGGTTGCCCCAGTGGGACAAAGCCGTCACCGCCCACGAGGAACAGCCCAGCTACCAGGGTGAACAGTGGATCATGGCCAACGTGCCGCGTACCGCCACCGTCATCGTCGATGACAATGTCTGGACCGACCTGGTGCGGAACGGCTTTCAGCACGCCGATTGGTTGTACAAGGTTGACCTGGACCCCGCCGTCCGAGCCACGCTCACCGACGGCTGGCGCAGCGTCGACTACGTTGCAGTCGGCGTAATAGATCCCGACACCCTGGCGAATTCACCACAGGTGGCGGCAGCACTGCAGCACAGTCACGTAGTGGCCGACTACGGACCGTTCAAGGTCTACCGCGTCGACAAGTCCTCCTGACCCAATTGCGAGCAGCGGAGATCACCGGCGATCTCCGGGAATGCCCGGCCGGTATCGAGCAACCCGCGTAGCCGATTGGAATCGACGACTTTTCTCCGCCCCGCGGGGCGGATCTGCCTGCCCGCCCCGCGCAGCCTCGACTCCACCCAATCCGCGCTCCGCCCATACCGGGCGGCGATCTTCGCCAAACTGAAGCTGGTGCTGCTCGTACAGCCGGATCAGCTCAGCGACCACCGCATCGTCAGGGCCGGGTGGAACCTGCCGCGGCGTTGGCGGAGCGTTCAGCGCCCACCGTTTCATCAGCTTGCGGATCCCGGTGGTGGAGTGGAGTAGCCGGTGCGGTGGGCGATCGTGGCGATCGACGTGCCCTGGGCCAGCCACCCACGGACAGCAGGTCCCGGTCGACGTCCCGCAGCCCGCTGTGCATACCGGGCGACCGCAACGCGATGCCGTAGTCCCGGAGCCGGTCCCGCACATACTGGCTTGACCAACCCGACGCCGCTGCGATCTGCTCGGCCGTCAACCGCTGCACCAGGTACGCCTGCGTCGACCACGCCGCGGATGGTTCCTGCCGCCCCCCGGGCTCCCGGCCCGCTTAACCCGGATGCGCCGTCCGGGCGCAGAGTTGATCTTGTAACGCGAAGTTGATCTTGC